>JAYTBD010000347.1:0-4609 GCA_043737155.1 Fimbriiglobus sp.
ATGGAGATCGTCCACACGGGCTTGCGCAACCCGCAGGAACTCGCCTTCGATGACTTTGGAAATCTGTTCACATACGATAACAACTGCGACAGCGGCGACAGCGCCCGCTGGGTGCAGATCACCGAAGGCGGCGACAGCGGCTGGCGCTGCGGCTACCAATACGGCACCCTCATGCACACGCCGGCGGTGCCGCAGGGGAACCGCGGGCCGTGGAACACCGAGAAGATTTGGCACCTGCCGCACGCCGATAGCGTGGCGTACGTGCTGCCGCCGCTGGCCCACTTCGGCAACGGCCCGGCCGGGCTGACACACTACCCCGGCATCGGCTTCAACGACAAATACAAGGATCACTTCTTCGCCTGCGACTTCACCAGCAACGCGGGCAGTTCCAAGATTTGGGCCGTGAGCGTGAAGCCGAAGGGCGCCAGCTTCGAGGTGAACAAGCCCGAGCCGTTCGTGACCGGGATGGTGCCGACGGATTGCGAATTCGGTCCGGATGGCGCCTTCTATTGGAGCGATTGGGTTTCGGGTTGGGCACCGCAGCAAAAGGGGCGCATCTTCCGGGTTGAAGATCCCGAAGCCATGAAGAACCCCGCCGTCGCCGAAGCGACGAAGTTGTTGGCCGAAGGCTTCGAGAAGAAGACGATCGCGGAACTGGCGAAGCTGCTCGGTCACCCGCACCAGCAGGTTCGATTGGAAGCCCAGTACGAACTGGCGAGCCGGCCGGTGGTCGATGCGATCGCGGCATTTGAGGAAGTCGCCAAAGAATCGAAGAACCCCATCGCTCGCTTGCACGGGATGTGGGGCTTGGGGCAGTGCAACGCCATCGGCCAGCTCTCGAACTTCAGCGAAGACAAGGACGACGAGATCCGCGCCCAAGTTGGTAAGACGTTGGTCACCCGGCCGAGTTTGCCACACAGCGTCCGCAAAGTGCTGGTGAAGCTGATGACCGATCCAAACGCCCGCGTGAAGGCTCAAGCGGCCATCGCTTACGGCAAGACGGAAGACGAACAGCGGATCGAACGGCTGCCGACGACCGAGCAAGCGACTTATACACCGCTGTTCGACCTGCTGCAATCGAACGCGGACAAGGACGTCTACCTCCGCCAAGCGGCGGTGCAGGGCCTGGTCGGGCTGACCCGCAACGGCCGCGATCTGTTCAACGTCTGGCGCGTCGCGGTGCAGAACGATGCGGCGAAGTACGACTCGCCCGCCGTGCGGATGGGCCTCGTGCTGGCGATGCGGCGCCTCATGGCCGACGAGATCGGGAAATTCCTGAACGATGCGGAGCCGAAGATCGCCATCGAAGCGGCCCGCGCCATCCACGACAACAACATGATGCGGGTCATGCCCGAGCTGGCCGCACTCACCGCCAAGCCCGGTTTGCCCGACGCCATCGCCTTCCGCGCCCTCAGTGCCAACTTCAAGATGGGGCACAAGCAAGTGCTCGTGAAGCAGGATCCGACCGTGAATGCCAAGGCGCTGGCCGAGTTCGCCGCCCGCTCCACCGAATCGGATCACCTGCGGATCGCCGCGCTCAAACTGCTGGCCGATTGGTCTAAACCGTCAAAGCGCGACGGCATCACCGGCTTGCGACAAGACCTCGACGATCGCCCGGTCGAAGTCGCGGCCGAGGCCATCAAGCCGCTCGTCGCCAAACTGTTCGTCGGCAGCGAAGCGGTCCGCAAGGAGGCCGTGGCGACCACAACGAGGCTCGCAATTCAAGACGTCGGCCCGGTGCTCTTGGCCATTTTGAACGACGCCAAACAACCGACGGGGGTCCGCGTCGACGCATTGTTCGCGCTCGAGTCGCTCAAGGCTCCGGGCTTGGCCGACGCTATCAAACTCGCCGGAGCGTCCACCGCCGACCGCCTGCGCGGCGCGGCCCTCGTCGTATCGGCGAATTTGGATTCCAAAGGCGCGGCCCAGTCGTTACCGCTGTTGCTCAAGAGTCAAACCGCGAGCGCGATCGAACGCCAGTTCGCCCTCGAAGCGATGGCCAAGATGCCGGAGTCGAAAGAGATCGACGAAGCCTTGGCCGAGCAACTCGACCTCTACGCCAAGGGGGCGCTCGCCGGGGAATTGAAGCTCGACGTCCTCGAAGCGGCCAAAACCCGCGCCGAGAAGGACAAGCTGAAACTGCACGCTCCGCTGCGTGAAAAGTTGAAGGCCCTCGACACCGCGGCCCGCGCCGCCGAGGCGAAGGATCCGCTCAGCCGCAACCGCGAAGCGCTCGCCGGCGGCGACGCCGAGAAGGGACGGAATATCTTCTTGAACTCCGCCTCGGTCTACTGCCAGCGCTGCCATAAGCTCGACGGCCAAGGTGGCGAGGTCGGCCCGCCCGTCAACGGGGTGGCTAAGGACAAGACCCGCGAGTACCTGCTGGAATCGATCGTGTTGCCGAACAAACAGATCGCCAAAGGGTTCGAGAGCGTGATCCTCGTGCTGCTCGACGGCCGCACGATTTCGGGGGTGTTGCGCGCCAAGGACGCCAAGGGCTACACGGTCGTGACGCCGGAGAACAAGGTGATCGTGGTGCCGAAGGACGACGTGGACGCCGAGAAACCGGACAAGTCGGCGATGCCCGAGGACGCGGTGAAGAAGCTCAGCAAGAAAGAACTGCGCGACTTGGTGGAGTTTTTGAGTTCGCTGAAGGAACCGGCGAAGTGAAGTCGCAAGCCTGACGAGCCATCAACGAGCCACCGAGCTTGCCCCGGTGGGTCTCGGCCATCCCGAACCCACCGGGGCAAGCCCGGTGGCTCGTCACTCAGATTCATTTGTCCATTCTGCGGTCCCGTACTTCGATTCCACCAACCGCCCCGCCGCGTCCACCTCAAGTCCGTTCAGTTCATCAACCGTCCCGCCGTAGCGCTCCCGGAACCCTTCGAGCATTCCCCCCACAATCTTCTCGCGGCTCAACCCCGTCTGCAGATTCAGCGGCGCCACGGCCTTCGCCGCGCTGGCGACTCCCTTCTCCCGCAACTTATCGCGGCCGATCCTCAAGACGCTCAACATCTCGGCGTTGTCCAGCGCGAACGCCAGCGTCGTGTGGTGCAAGACCACCCCGCGCCGGCGGGCTTGGGCCGCGCCGGCGATCTTCCCCGCGGCGCAGGCGATGTCGTTGACCGGTTGATAAAAGCAGTCGATGCCCATCCCGCGCAGCGCGAGCACCGCCCACGCATCGCAGACTTCGTAACTCCGCCGTAGGCTCAGGCCTTCGAGCAACGCCTCGGGCAGGATCAGGGAATAGGTGATGGCCCCGTGCGGCTGGACGAACATCGCCCCGCCGCCGCTGATCCGCCGGACGACCTGCATTCCGAGTTCGCGGGCGCCGTCGGGATCGACTTCGTTGGCGACCGACTGACAACGTCCGAGGACGATGGCCGGCGAACCCCAGCCCCAGAAGCGCAGCGATGGGCCGGAGGCGAGCAAGGCTTCATCGAGGGCGACGTTGAGCGCGGGGGAAAGGGTCTGCTCGGGGAGAATCCGCCACGGGACCGCTTTCCACGCGGCGGTCAGCCGCTCGATGTCGGCGACGGTGAAGGAGCCGATCAGCATCGCAGCGTGATCAAACTGATCTCAGGCGGGCAATTGTACCGGACGGGCACCCCGGTGACGCCGAGGCCGCGCGAAACATACACCCGTGTCGCGGGGGCCTCCACCAGACCGCGAGCGTACTTCATCCCGTAGCGCGACGGCACGAACGGATTCGTCAGTCCCTTCATGCTCAGTTGGCCGCCGTGCGTATGGCCGCTTAGCATCAGGCTGACGCGGTGGTCGAGCATCGTCTCGGCGACATCCGGGTTGTGGCTGAGCAGGACGCAAGGGTCGGTCGGTTTCGAATCGGCGAGCGCCTCGCCCACGTCGGGGCGACCGCTCCAGAGGTCGTCGACGCCGGCCAAGCGGACGCGGTCGTTGCCGCGACGGAGCCAGACGCCGCGGTTCGTCAGCTCTTCGATCCCGGCGCGGGCCATCGCCGATTTCGTCGCGTTCTCCCCGTGCCAGTAGTCGTGGTTGCCGAGGACGCCGTAGACGCCGAGGGGGGCTTTGAGCGACGCCAGCACTTCGAAGCAGGGGTCGATGTATTTGCCGTCGCGCAAGCAGTAGTCGCCGCCGAGCAGGATGAGATCGGGCTGCAGGGCCAAGGCGGTGCGCACAAACGCGGTGACTTGATTGAGAGAAACCAACGGCCCGTGATGGATGTCGGTGAGGAACGCGACCGTCAAGCCGTCGAACGACTTCGGCAGGTTGGGCAGTGCGATGTCGCGGCGTTCGATGCGGACGTCCCCGGTTTCGGCGAAACCGTAGCCGAGCACCGCCACGGGGGAAGTGTACGCGATCAGTCTGAGGAAGTTCCGCCGATTCATCGCACGCTCCGCGTGGAGGACAATGGAATGGTACCCATTGCCTCCAACTGGGGCGAGTGCAAAGCGGGCCGTGGGAAAGTCGCGCGACGGTAACCCGGACAGTGGAGCGCAGCCTGTAAAGCATCGGTATGGGAAACGGCAGGGGATGCGAGGATTACTGCGAGGCCTGAATGGCGAGCCGGCCCCGTGAGGGGTCGGAGTACCACATGCCGAACTCCGACCCCTCTCGGGGCCGGCTCGCC
>JAYTBD010000348.1:0-4606 GCA_043737155.1 Fimbriiglobus sp.
GTCTCGGCAAACGAAGGCGATGAAGTCGCCGCCGTGCGGGCCAAGCTCGATCCGGCCGACCGGGCCGCGGTCGATGCCCAAGAATGGTGTGTGATCCAAACCGACGAACGCCTCGGTTCCATGGGGCCGCCGCCGAAGCTCGACATCCGAGGGCAAACCGTGTTCGTCTGTTGCAAGAGCTGCGAACGGAAGGCGAAAGCCGACCCCGACGCCACCCTCGCGAAGGTCGCCGAATTGAAAGCCAAGAAGCTCAAGGAGAAGAAATGATGCTTCGGAATCCCCTTTCGGCACTCGCTCTTTCGCTCGGTCTATTCTGCGGAGTCGCGTCCGCCGATACACCCGCCGAGGTGTTCGAGAAGCGGATTGTGCCGATCTTCAAATCGCCGAATCCGTCCAGTTGCGTGCAGTGCCATCTCGCGGGGGTCGACCTCAAGGATTACATCCTGCCCGATGCCGAGAAGACGTTCCGGAGTCTGCGCGATCAAGGTTTGATCGACTTGGAAGCGCCGGAGAAATCGAAGATCGTCAAACTCATCGACATGGGCGGCGACAAGACGGAGAAAGCGAACGCGGTCCAAGCGAAGACCCGCAAGGCCGAGCGCGATGCTTTCGTCGCATGGATCGCGGCCTGCGCGGCCGATCCGCAGTTGAAGTCGTCGCCGGAGTTGGAGGCGAAGGATCGGGCCGTGCCCGCCCGGCCGGTCGAAGTCATCCGGCACGAACGCAAAGACCGCGTGTTGGAGTCGTTCGAGGAGAACGTTTGGGCGTGGCGGTTCCGCTGCATGAACTGCCACATCGAAGGGACCCCGCAGAACGAGAAGCTCCGCAAAGAGCACGGCGACCGCGTGGCGTGGGTGAAGAAAGACGGCCCGACCGCGACGCTCGAATACCTCATCGCGTCCAAGTTGATCGACCCGGCTAAACCGGATCGAAGCCTGCTGCTCAGCAAACCGCTCGGGGAGAAGCACGAAGGCGGCGCGAAGTTCGTCGTTGGCGACGATGCTTACAAAGGCTTCCGCTCGTGGATCGAAGACGTGGCGGCGATCCGCGGGGACAAGTACGCCGCGGCGAAGGATCTGCCGGTAGCGGAGGTCGGCCCGGAGAAGTTCGGAACCGAGCTGTGGTTGAAGCTCACCGACTGTCCACCGGAGTGGGCCGATAAATTCCTGCTCGTCCGCGTCTTCGCTTGGGATGCGAAGTCGAAACAGTGGGAAGACAAGCCGATCGCCGTGTCGGATCGCGTCGTGTTCGGCAAGGGCAAGCTCTGGCAGCACACGCTGACGCTGCTGGCCCAGAAGGATTCGGCCCGCGACAAAGCGTGGCAGAAGAAAGCTTCGTTGCCCGACGGAAAGTACCTCGCAAAAGCCTATGTCGATGGCGGGAGCAAGTTGGCCAAGGATTGGAAAGCCGTTCTCGGCGAAGCGGAGTTCGCCGGTCAGATGGAGTTCCAAGCGAAGTGGAAAGAGGGTTACGGTGCGATGACCACCGTCGATGCCTCGAAGGTCCGAAAGTGAAATAAATCGAGCCACAGACGGGCTATGCCCGATCGGTCGAAGGGGTGGGAACCGCCGGCGTGCACGCCGCGGTGAGTGGCCCCTTCAATATGCGATCCGCTTCGGATGTTCCGATGCGGATGGAACTTCAACACCTTCAGGGAGTCGATCATGAATCGCCGAGAAGTACTGGCCGGGGTCGGGGCGGGCGTCGCCCTCCTCGCGGGAGTCGGGACCGCGCAGGCGGAAGACAAAGTCCAAGACAAGATCAAGGACGTGAAAGAGTGCTGCACCGAGTGCGGTACGACCTGCTCGAAGTGCTTGGCCGAGTGCCTGAAGTGCTACGCCCATTGCGCCGACATGGTCGGCATGGGCAAGAAGGAACACGCCGAGTGCATGAAGGCGTGCCTCGACTGTTCCGAGTTCTGCAAGCTCTGTTTGAGCATTTGCGGCCGCGGCGGCGCGATGATGGCGCTTTGCTGCGAAGCGTGCGCCAAGGCCTGTGAGATGTGTGCGAAGGCGTGCGAGAAGTTCCCCGACGACAAGGCCTGCACCGCCTGCGCGAAGATCTGCCGCGAGTGCATCAAGTGCTGCACCACCTGCTGCAAGAAGTAACTCGCCCCAGCGGCTCGGCGACCATGCCGATCCGCCCCTCCAATGAAGTCCGGATCGATCATGACCACGTTGAAATTCAAAACCGACCTCCGCTGCGGGGCCTGCGTGGAGTCGATCCGGCCGCTGTTCGACACCGCGCCCGGCGTGTCCCGCTGGAGCGCGGAGGTCGTTTCACCCGACAAAGTGCTGACCGTCGAAGGGGATGGCATCTCGGTCAAAGTCGTCGATGCGCTGCTACGGCAGAAGGGTTACCGGGTCACCGGTGAAGTTGCGGAAGAGCGTCCGAACTCACTTCCCACCGAGGCGAAGACGAGCTACTTTCCCTTGGTCGTGATCCTCTTCTACCTCCTCGCCGCGGTCGGATTGGCCGAACTGGCGACCGGCGCATTCGACCCGATGCGGGCGATGCGGCACTTCATGGCCGGGTTCTTCCTCGTGTTCAGCTTCTTCAAAATGCTCGACGTGCCGAACTTCGCCATCTCGTACAGCAGCTACGACATCGTGGCGCGGCGCTGGCTCGGTTACGGCTACGTGTACCCGTTCCTCGAATTGGGGTTGGGCGCCGCTTACCTCGCCGACTTCCAGCCGCTGGTGACCAACATCGCGACGCTGATCATCATGGGCGTCAGCAGCATCGGCGTACTGCAATCGGTGCTCGCCCGCCGGAAGATACGCTGCGCATGCTTGGGGACCGTTTTCAACTTGCCGATGAGTTCCATCACACTGATCGAAGACGGCCTGATGATCGCCATGGCCGCCGCGATGATCGCACTCGCGCGGTGATCACGCGAGGATCTTCCGGACGACGGTGCCGTGCACGTCGGTCAAGCGGTAATCCCGGCCGCCGTGGCGGTAGGTCAGCTTCTCGTGATCGATCCCGAGCAGGTGCAAGATCGTGGCGTGGAAGTCGTGGACGTGGACGCGGTCCTTCGCCACCGTCGCGGCGATATCGTCGGTCTCCCCATAAGCGAGTCCGCCTTTTACGCCGCCGCCCGCGAGCCAACTGCTGAAGCAGGCGCTGTGGTGCCCCCGCCCGTATTTCGAATCTTGGCCGGGCGTGCGCCCGAATTCCGTGGTCCAGACGACGAGCGTATCGTCGAGCATCCCGAGCCGCTTCAAATCCGCGAGCAGTCCGGCGATCGGCTTGTCGATCTTCTTGGCGAGTCCGGCGTGATCTTTCATGTCGCCGTGGGAATCCCAGTTGGAACTCGATCCGCTGTCGATCAACTCGATGAAGCGGACGCCGCGCTCGGCGAGGCGGCGCGCCACGAGGCACTGCCAGCCGAAGCCGTCGGTCTGGCCGGGTTTGAGATCGTACAGTGCGAGCGTCTCTTTCGTTTCCTTGGTGAGGTCGAAAGCGTCCGGGGCTTCCGCCTGCATTCGGAACGCCGTCTCGAAGGATTGCATCCGCGCCGCCAAGTCGCCGCCGTGGCCCGCCGACTTCAAATGCTCGCGGTTCAAATCCTCGGCCAAGCCGAGTTCCAGTTCTTGCAATCGGGATGTCTTGGTCCGGCGCTCGAGGTTCGGCACCGGCTCTTTCCCGGGGACGACGCGGGTGCCCTGGTGGTACGCGGGGAGAAAATCGTTGCCGAAGACTTGAGTGCCCGCGTAAGGGAGATTCGGGGCGATGACCATGAACGAGGGCAGGTTGCGGTTGACGCTGCCGAGGCCGTAGCTGACCCACGAACCCATGCTCGGGCGCGTGAAGAAGAACGACCCGCAGTGCATGGCCAGCGTCGCTTGGTAGTGCTCGTTCTCGTCCGACTTCATCGACTTGATGAGGCAGATGTCGTCCATGCGGTCGCGGATGTGCGGGAACAAATCGCTGACCGGCGTGCCGCACTTGCCGCCCGGTTTGAAATCCCAGGATGGCTTGAGCAGGATCCGCTTCTGGTTCGAGAGGCCGCCGCCGACGCCGTAGGTTTTGCCGTCCGCTGCGATGAGCGCGGGCTTGGGGTCGAACGTGTCCATGTGGGACACACCGCCGCTCGAGTACAGGAAGATGACGCGCTTGGCCTTGGCCGGGAAGTGCGGTGGCTTCGGGGCGAGGGGATTGGCCGGTGCGGCATCCGCCGCGAGCAACTGGCTCAGCAAGCCGGGGAAGCTGAGCGACCCGCCGACGAGGGAGCGCACGGCGGTGCGGCGGTCGGGCCTGAATCGGAAGGCGGTCATGGGTTCGCTTTCAATCGACGTAGACGAATTCGTTCAGCCGCAGCAGCGAGCGGACGTAACTCTCGCGCGTGGCGGCGCGGTCGGCGAGTTTGGTCGCCTCGGTCAAATAAACTCGGCCCCGCTTCGACTCGGCTTCGGTGGCGGAGCGGGCGAACAACAGTCGATATGCCCCGTCGATTATCGCCGCATCGGGTTCGGGCAGTTTGGTAGCCAAAGCCTTGGCCCGCGCGTGGACGAACGGATCGTTGAGGAAGTAAAGCGATTGCAGCGGGCCGGTGCTCGTCGGGCGCTTGCCCGTGCTCGCCCCGGTGTCGGCCCCGTCGAAT
>JAYTBD010000349.1:0-4605 GCA_043737155.1 Fimbriiglobus sp.
TACATCGTCGAGGAAATGACGGTCGCCCTCAACGAGATGGGCGGGAAATTCGTGCTGCCCTTCCGCTTCCGCTCGCAGCGCGGCACCCGGACGACCCACCATCTGTTCTTCGTCTCCAAATCATTCAAGGCCTACGACTTGATGAAGACCATCATGCGGAAGCAGTGCACGTCCACGGAACACGGGCGCGTCAATTTCGAGTACAGCCCGGCGAGCGAGCAGCAGCCCGGCATTTTCGGCTACATGGCGTCTCCGGACGATCTCGGGCCTAAACTGCTCAGGGACTTGGCCGGCAAAACCTTGGGACTGGACGAGATCTACGAAAGCCTGAGCGTCGGCACTCCGTTCGTGCTCTCCGAATTCCGGGCGGCCATTCTGAAATTGGAACGCGAGAAGGCCGTCACCGTCACGGATCCGACACCCGGCAAGCAGAAGCGACGCATGGGGACTCTCGCCCCGCGTTTGAGAATCACCTTCAAATAAGCGACAAGATATGAGCGCCCTCTCGACCATCGAATGGACCGACGCGACGTGGAATCCCGTCCGGGGTTGCACGAAGATCAGCCCCGGTTGCAAGCACTGTTACGCCGAGACGTTCGCCGAGCGATTCCGAGGCGTCCCCGGTCATCCCTACGAACAGGGTTTCGACCTCAAGCTCATCCCCGAAAAATTGACCGAGCCCCTCAAGTGGAAGTCCCAGAAGACGATCTTCGTCAACTCGATGAGCGATCTCTTCCACGATGATGTGCCCGACGACTACATCGAACAGGTCGCCCGTGTGATGGCTCTCGCCGACTGGCATACTTATCAGGTGCTGACGAAACGGGCCGGACGACTTCGCGAACTGCTTTCGACCCGCCTTTCCTTCGCGGCCAACCTGCCACACATCTGGTTTGGTGTGAGCGTCGAGAACCGCAAGCACGGCGTACCGCGGATCGACATTCTTCGGGAGGCACCTGCGAAACTCCGGTTCCTTTCCGTCGAACCCCTTCTGGAAGACCTCGGCGAAATCCCCCTCGTCGGCATCGACTGGGTGATCGTAGGCGGCGAAAGCGGCAACGGGGCCCGTCCCATGCGGGCCGAGTGGGTCGAAAGCATCCGGAAACAATGCGAGGCCGCAAACGTCTCGTTCTTTTTCAAGCAGTGGGGCGGCGTTCGGAAATCGAAGACCGGCCGCGATCTGAATGGCCGCACTTACGATGACATGCCCGAACGATCCATTCGCGAAGCGGTGCCAACACGAATTCGATTGGAGCTGATCGGCCAAGTCGAAAGCTGGTAGATGGCGATGGGTGATACTCGTGCGATTATGCACTCCTCCGATACGCAGCAGCCTAGCCGACGACGAACGGCAGGTAGCAAGTGATGGTCACGATGGCGATGGACGCGGCCGCGACGGTCCCGCGGTTCGGGGCCGGGTCCGGATCCGAACCGCAGCTCGCTTTGTAGAAGGCGGCCGAGGCGAACCAGTTGGCAGCGGTGATGGACACAGGACTGAAGGAACTCATCCCTCAACAACCTAACCACGCTAGATTTGGCTCGTTCCAAGGTGACGGACGCGGGGCTGAAGGAACTCGCCCCTCAACAACCTCACCACAGTTCGTTTGAACAACACGAAGGTGACGGACGCGGGGTTGAAGGAACCTGTCACCTTAAGAACCTCACCACGCTCAATTTGAGCAACACGAAGGTGACAGTCGCGGGGCTGAATGAACTCGCCCCCTCAAGAACCTCACCACGCTCTATTTGGATCGCTCTAACGTGACGGACACGGGGCTAAAGGAACTTGACCCCTTCACAAGCCTCACCAACTCATTTTGAACAACTCGCAAGTGACGGATGCGGGGCTGAATGAACTCGCGCCCCTCAATAACCTCCGCGAACTCTGTTTGTGGGAGACGCAGGTGACGGACATAAGACTGAAGGAACTTCAGAACGCTTTGCCCAAGTGCAAGATCAGGAAGTGAGGGTGCTGGCCGACAGCGGCTTCGAGTAGGGCGATTGCTTCAGGATCTAGCGGAACTTGCGACCACCCCACGCAGGATGCTTCTCGCGGAGCTTCGCGGGCGTGGTCGCCATGGTGCGGAACGCCGCTTCGCGGGTCGCGGGATCGAAGTGGCAGAGAATGCTGTTGAACTTGCCGAAGTCGATGGCAAGAATGGCGGGCATGCTGATCGTCGTGGCGTGGCCTCTCGAAGAGAAGTGAGGGGGAACCAACCCCGTTCACGTTACCCCACGGCATGCATGAATTCTTTCGGCGGCGAAGGTCTTCGGTGGTGGTAGCCCTCAGTTCGGCATCAATTCGCACACGGGAACCGAGAATGGACCTCAACCCGCTCACCGGAGTTTGTGCCGAAATACAGAGGCAACTGACCGGACTCCAGCATAGCGAAAAGCAGGTGGCCGGCGAGTTGCACTGGTACGCAAGCCTCAACCCCCAGGCACGGGAGAGTGACAAACGCAGTAACGAGGCGAAGGCGGAGCAGTTGCAGCGGGAAACCCAAGCACTCGACCAAGACATCCAGGGAACCAGCGCCCGGCTCGGTGAACTCGCACCCGCGATCGGTACGCTGTTCAACCCGCTCAACTGGTTCGCCAAGGTCCAAATCGATCTACGCCGCCATCGCTCGAAACTGTGTGCTGTCAGCAGTCAGAAAACGGCACTGAAGGAGTCGCGGGTCACAGAGTTGGAGGCCACCCGGTCGCGCATAGCGAGCGCAGCGAGCGAGCTTGAGCGGCATCGCACATTCGACTTGCCCCGGCGACAAGGCGAGCAATTGAAGCTCAGGCAGAGCATTGCGGACAATACAAGCGAGCTCGCGTTTGTCGCTGATCGCAAGCGGCGAGTCGATGAGATACTCGCGCCGCTTGTCCAAGAAATACTGAACCTCGAGTCGAGGAAGCGGCGTGCCCAGTCGGACCTCGACAGTGCCGAGGAGTTAGAACGCCGTCTTTCGTCTGCCGGCAACTCCTACGAGCGCGCCATGATCCATGAGCAGTGCGAGCGGAGTTTCGGCACGGGCAGCCCGCGAAAGATTATCGGCGAACGGCAGCGGGAAGTCCGGCAGTTGGATCGCGACTAGGACAAGGCACGGCGGCGTGTGGAGGAGGTTGCCCGGACGGCCGCCCGGAGGATTGACACCGTGGTCATCGACGGTAACAACCTCTGCTACGAGGGCAATCGATTCATCGGGTTAGCTGCCGTCGAAGCTCTGGTGCCGTTACTTTCCCGGATGTGTGCGGTGGTCGTCGTGTTCGACTCCGCAATCCGCAGGCTACTGAACACCGACGATTCCTCACTTCAGAGACGCTTAGCCAGCTACGCGAAGGTGCATGTGGTTGCCTCTCGGCGGATGGCCGACGAGACTGTACTCGACTTGGCTAACGGGAGCGAGTTCACCTATGTGCTCAGCAACGACCGATTCGGCGACTTCAACGAGAAGTCAGCCGTCAAAGGGGGGCGGGTCATTCGGCACGAAATCGTGAACGGGAACGCCTTCGTTCATGACTTGCAGTTGCGGGCAGCTTATCAATAGACCGCGGAGCAAGGCACGCCGAATCGCTCTCATGGGTAGAGTCGAGGAGTGGCGTAGGTGGGGCTGCGTACCCGAAGGCCAAACGTGAGACCTGCGACCTGCTCCGACGGCGGTCGTTCTTCGTCCGGCAATGGGTAATGGGTCCAGCGGGAAGAAGCCGACCTTCAGCAGGGTGGCCACGCCGGCTTCGGACAGGATCGATCCTACCCGTCTTCCGAAACTTACCCTAACTTCACCGACCGTAGATCTTCGATACAGCGCTCCGATAGCTAAGAAAAAACCCTTCCCGAACCGGCCCGCATCCGGCGGGCCGGACGGGGCGCTTGATCGAAGCCGGTCAGATCCCGAACATCTGCATGATGCCGAGCACGATGGCCCGGGAGAGGAGCGAGTTGACGGCGAGGTAACCGAACAGGACGGCGGCCCGGCCCGTCGGCAGCGCCAGGTAGGTGAAGGCGGCGAAGGCCCAGACGAGGCACCCGACCGGATAGCCGACAGCGAACGGCAGGTAGCACGTCAGCGTCACGAGCGCGATGGCGGCGGCCGCGACGGCGCCGCGGTCGGGGGCAGGAGGTCGTCGTCCGCGGCGATCCTCGGGAACTCCGCGAGGTACTCCGCGGCGCGGGCGGGCCGGAGCGACTTGAGGCGCAGGTCGAGATCGTGGCAGATCGCGTCGGCGACGAGGGAGTCGGGGGCGTCCGGCGGGAGGAGTTCGCGCAGCCCGATGGGACTGCCCGCGTCCCGGGCCGCCGTCGGGTGGGCCAAGGCGAGCACGCCGTCGGAACCGGTCCAATTCCGCGTGTTCGGATCGAGCACAAATTCTCCGATGTCGCCGCCGTTCGCCCGATTCGGATGATACCGACCCGAGAACGCGGCGGCGCGAGTCCGTTCCGGACGCCTGCGCTGCCGAGCCGCTCGAAGAGGGTGGCTCGCGGCTACGAGATCCGCTTCCGGTCCAAGCGTCCCCGGTTCATCGCGACGATCGTCCGCCGGTGGACGGCGGACGCGAGCAGCACCGCGAAGCCCGCCCACGCGCCGAGGGCGAGGACCGGCGGGATGGGTCCGACCC
>JAYTBD010000350.1:0-4599 GCA_043737155.1 Fimbriiglobus sp.
CGGCCGGCAATGAATCGGCCTTTCAGGCCGAGAAGAAGCCCCTTTGTGGACCCAGGCCTCCGTTGGCTTCGCCAACTCCGACCTGGGCTGACAGAACCGGCCTTTCAGGCCGGTAGAGCAACATGACATTGCCTCTGGACGGTCCAGTAGTGGTCTGTTGCGGCTGCACTGTAGCCCTCTCGCTCCGCGAGAGGACGGCGGATCGAGTCTTCGAGATTCGCCGCCACGGGCCGAGAAATTGGCGAAGCCGGGATAACGGGTCGTTTCCGGCGGGCGGGTCTCGAAGACTCGATCCGCCGTCCTCTCGCGGAGCGAGAGGGCTACAGTGCAGCCGCAACGGACCAGTAGGTCACGCTCTGCGTGACATGGGCGTCACGCAGAGTGTCACCTACTGGATCGTCGATTCATTGCCTTTTCGCACATCACCGCTGGAAGCGGGTCACTTGTGTAGCCCCGTCCTTCAACTCGAACAAATACCCATCGGCGAAGGCCTCGGCGAATTCCTCTTGGTGACTCACCAGCAGAATGCACTTCAGTTGCCCGCGGAGATTCTGCAGTTCTTGGATCATCGTCTGCCGGCCGATGCGATCCAACGAGCCGAAGCCCTCGTCGATGATGACGCTCTCGATGGGCCGGTGCTGCCGGCTGGCGTACTGGCCGATGGCCAGCGCGAGGCTGACGGCGACGCGGAACTTTTGGCTGCCGCTCAGGAAGAGCACGTTGATCGGATCCCCGCCGGTGGCGCGGTTGAAGCAGTCGAGGTCGAGGGCTTTGTCGGCGCCTTCGTCGGCCCCGGCGAGTTGGAGGTAGAGTTGCCCGCCGCTGAGGCGGTCGAGCACGGCGTTGCCGTAATCGACGATTTGTCGTTCCGCTTGTCGGACCAGGTGGCGCTGGAGGCGATCGCGGCCGAGCAGTTCGGCGAGAATTTTGTAGCGGTTGAAGAGACCGTCCGCGTCTTTGAATTGTCGGTTGAGCGCCGCGCGGGATTCGCGGTAACCGTCGAGTTTGAGTTTCTCTTTGTGCGCCGTTTGCAGCTTGGCATCGCAGCGGTCGCTTTCCTCTCGGGCGGTCGCGACGACCGCTTGGAGTTCCGCCGCGGGGAAGCGGACTCCGGGTGGGAATTCACCCGCTTCTGCGGTGAGGCGGTCGACTTCAGCGCGCTGGGATTCCAATCCGAGCCGCGATTGCTCGAGTTGCTGGAAGCGCTCTTCGGTTTTCTTCTCGATCAATTCGTCGAGTTCGGACTTCCATTCGGAATAGTGCTGGAGGCCGGCGTCCTTGGTGCGGTCCTGCCACGCGGCGGGCAGTTGCTTCAACCATTTGTCGATGGTGTCGGCGCAGTGCTGGAGCGAGAGCTTCTCGGCGTTGAGCTTACCGGTAAGTTCGGTGAGGTGCTGGGCTTCGTCGGCGGCGTCGGTGCCGGTCTTGTCGATCTCGCGGTCGAGGGTTTCGAGCGCCGCTTTGCCACCTTTGATCTGGTTCGTCAGCACCGTTTCTTGGCTCTGGGCGCTGGCGTAATCTTGGCGCATCGCCACGACGTCCGCGTCCGGGAGATTCGCTTTCAAGCGGTCGCGCGATTGCGTCGCGGCGTCGAGCCGGGTGCGCAGATCGCTGATTTTCTTGAGGGAAGCCTCGGCGGCGATCCCTTTGCGTCGGGCCGCGTCCAAGCCGCCGGCGACTTCGCGGCGCAGGCCGACGAGTTCATCGCGTTCGGGGAAAGTCGTCGTCGCCCAATCCTTCGGCGCGTTCGTTGAGATGCGCCGCTGATACGGGTCGGGCATCTCGGCGTACCGGAGGTCGAGCGATTTCGTCAGCCGGTCGATGTCGCGGTGCGATTGGGTCGCCGCCGCGTCGCGCGTCTTGTATTCCTCGCGCAGCTTCACCAGCCGTTCGCTCTGCGCGGCGTCGGTGGCCGCGGCGTCATCTTCCCGTTGCTGGGCCGCCTTCGCCTCGGCGGTCGCTTTTTTCTGACCGCCCGCCGCGAGGCTCACGGCTTCCGTGCGTTTTTTGAGTTCCTCGGCGAAGTGCGCCGGCGTCAGCGGTTGTCCGCAAGCTGTACAGCTCTTGGCCCCTTGGATCGCTTTGAACTCCGCGAGTGCCGCTTTGGCTTGATCGTGCTGCGCCTTGGCCACGGCGAGCGCGTTGTCCGCTTGGCCGCGCGAGGTTCGCGCGGCTTCCAGTTCCGCCTTCGCTTTGGCCGCCTCGGCGTTGGCCAGCTTCCCGCCCGTCTTCAACTCTTCCAGCAGTTTCTTGGTGTCGGTCTCGGCGAGCTTAGCCTGTGCGAGGTCGTAGCGCTCGGTCGTGACGCGCTCGAGGATCGGCAGCACGCGGTCCAGCGTCGTCAACCGTTCGACTTCTGCCCGCGCGCTCTTCAACTCGGCGTCCGGATCCTTGGGCAGTTGTGCCAACTCGTCGGCGTACTGCTTCAGCTTGCTCTCTTCGGCTTCGACTTGCCGGACGGTTTGCAGTTGCCCCGTCAGCGTCCGGATTTGCGCGTTGAGCTTCACGAAGGTGGCTTCGCTGTCGTCGAGCTTCTTCTTGTCGAGGGTGCGCTGCCGCTTGTGGCGGTCCAGCAATTGTTCGGCTTTCGCCTTGCGCAGCAGCGTTTCGTCTTTCTCGGCGGTGAGCTTGGCGATCTTCTTCGTCGCCTCGACCGACTTCGCCCGCGTCGTCACCACGATCTCCACGGCCGGCAGCACCTGCTTCAATTCGATCAAGCGCCGATGGGTCAACTGGATCGTCGCGGCTTCGCCGAGGAGCGCTTCGCTTTTCCTCAGTCGCTCCTTGGCCGCGCTGCCGCGCTGTTCGGCCTCGGCCCAGCGCTTCGACGCTTCGACGCGCTCTTGTCCGAGCCGCACCGCCTCCTGCGCGTCCGCGCGGGCGCGCTCGCACTCGTCGATACGGATCAACGCCCCGGCGAAGTCTTCGTCCGCGACGACCGGCACCCCGCCCATGCGGACGGTGAGGTTATCCCGGTCGGACTTCAACCCGATCTTCTTCGTGTTCGCCGTCTCGTGCAGGCGCTGGTAGCGCTCGAGATCGACGATGCCCGCGAGCACCTCGGCCCGCCCCGTCGGCTTGGCGTCGAGCAGTTTCTCCGCCCGCCCCTGCAGCAGCAGCACGCTCGACGTGAAGATCTCGTAGGTCAGGCCGATCTTCGCGGCGATCCACTTGTCGAAGTCGACTTTTTTGTTGGTGTCGGGCACCGCTTCCCAATCGTCGTTCAACAACGTGAAGACTTGCTGCGTCCCGGCGGTCGTGCCTTTTTTGTTGCGTTTCAGCGTGCGCTTGATGCGGAACAATTGGCCGTCGAGGACGAAATCGAATTCGACGGCGAGGCCGGTCGATTCCTTGTTGATGAGTTCGTCGGCGTTCTGGCTGCCGCCGCGGTGGTGGCCGTAGAGGGCGTAGGTAACCGCGTCGAAAATCGACGACTTGCCCGAGCCGTTGGCGCCGGTGAGCATCCAAATCGGCGAGCCGGCGAAGGCGATCTCCTGCGCCTCCTTGTAAGAGAGGAAGCCGGCCAACTGGACGCGCTGCGGAATCATTAGGATTTTTCTGCTGAAGCTGACTGCCAATTGCTGAGTGCCGATTCACAACGCTGTTTTTGCAAGACAGCGATCAGCAGATAGCGATCAGCTCGGATCCACGATAGCTATACTATGCCCGTACCCTCAAAGACTCCGGTGGCACCATGATCCAATTCGGCGGCACCGAATCCTTTCCCCTCCCGCAAGCGGAAGTTTTCGCCAAGCTCGGCGACGCCGGGTTTCTCGCGGGCTGTCTGCCGGACACGGAGGTGGTTCGGGCCACCCCCGATGAAGCCGAGTGGAAGTCGCGGCCGAAGCTCGCGTTTCTATCCGGCGTGATCGACACGACGGCGCGCGTGACTCTGCGCCAAGAAAACGAAGCGATCAAATACTCGCTCACGACCAAAGCCGTCGGCAGCGGCAGCACCGTCGAGGCGGTCCTGACGTTCGAGCCGGGCGACGACGGCGGGACGCGGGTGCGCTGGTCGGGCGCGATCACGAGTTTCAGCGGGCTGTTGAAGCTGGCGCCGAAGGGGCTGATTCAGGCGACCGCGACCAAAGTGATCGCGGACGTCTGGGCGGCCGTGCGGCTCAAGCTGACGCCGACGGGTTGATGGCCGGCATTGGCGGCGCGCTCCGCCATGATTTTGCGGACGAGGAAGAAGCCGCCGACGAGCATGACGAGGACGAGCACCCCGAGGATGATGAACCGCAGCGGCGAACTCTTGTAGCTCTTCTCATCGTTGTCGTCGCGGCGGGAACCTTTCTTCTTTCTCTTCTTCGGCCGCGGCTCTTCGTAATCTTCATCGTTGTCATTATCGTCCACGACCTTCGGCTTCGCCGGCACGGCAGCCGGTTTGGGCGCGCGTACTTTGAACCCCGTCTCGCACTTGGGGCACTCGACTTCCTCGCCGACATCGAAACCGTCGGGGCTGGAGAGCTTGGCCCCGCACTCGGGGCACGTCGCTTTGAGAATCGGCATCGGCGTTCCTGAGTGGGTCGAACGTTGGCGGGCGAATTCATTCGAGCGCGATCCGCCGAGCCGGGTTGCGTGAGCGCCCGGAGTTTG
>JAYTBD010000351.1:0-1791 GCA_043737155.1 Fimbriiglobus sp.
TCTGCACTTTGAACTCTGCACTTCTACCCTTGCTTTCGACCCAAACTTTCACCACGAGCGTCACCAGCGACAGCAACGTCAATACCGAAGCCAGCGCGAATGCGGCGGCGGTGTCGGCGTTCGATTGCCCTTCCCAAAGTTTCTGCACCTGCAAAGGCATCGTATCCGTGCTGCCGCCGATCTTCCCCGAGACGACCGCGACGGCGCCGAACTCGCCCATCGCGCGGGCGTTGCACAGGATGACGCCGTAGATCAGACCCCATTTGATGTTCGGCACCGTCACGCGCCAGAACATCTGCCAGCCGTTGGCGCCGAGGCTCCGCGCGGCGATTTCTTCCTCCGATCCGACGGCTTCGAAGATCGGGATCAGTTCGCGCGCCACGAAGGGAAAGGTCACGAACATCGTCACCAGCAGAATGCCCGGCGGCGCGAAGATGATCCGGTAATCATTGGCGAGCAGCCATCCGCCGATGGGGGTCTTCGATCCGAGCAACAGCACAAACAGCAGCCCCACCACCACAGGAGAGACGCTGAACGGCAGGTCGATGAGCGTCGTCAGAATCGCGCGGCCGGGGAAGCGGAAACGGGCGATCGTCCACGCCGCGGCGACGCCGAAGACGGTGTTGAACGCGACCGACACCGGGGCGATTACGAGCGTCAGAAAGATCGAATGCCGGGTGTCGGCGTTGTTCACCAAGCTGTCGAAGTAGACGCCCGCCCCCTCCCCGAAGGCCTGCGCGAACAGGTTCACCAGCGGCAGCAGAATTAGTAAGCCGACGATGCCGAGCGTCAGGCCGACGAGGGCGTAGCGCACGTACCACGGGTCGTTGCGAGCGCGTTTCTCACTGGGCATGGCGTTGGTTCCACCGCTCCAGCAGGTTGATTAGAATCAGCAGCGCGAACGACGTGACCAGCAGCACGACGGCGATGGCGGCGGCTTCGCTGGCGGCGCTTTCGCGCTGGGCACTTTCGAGATGCAGCGCGATGATGAGCATCGGCGCGATCTCGGTGCCGGGCGTGTTCGGCGAGATGAACACCACCGACCCGTACTCGCCGACGGCGCGGGCGAAGGCGAGCGTGAATCCCGTCAGCGCCGGCGGCACCAGCGCGGGTAGGATCACCCGGCGGAAGGTCTGCCAGCGATTGGCGCCGAGCACCCCGGCGGCCTCTTCGGTTTCCGCATCGAGGTTTTCGAGCACCGGCTGCACCGTGCGGACGACGAACGGGAACCCGGTGAAGACGAGCACCACGACGATTCCCGTGGTGGTGTATGCGGCCTTGATTCCCATCGGGACCAGAAACTGACCGAGCCACCCGTTGGGGGCGTACAGGTTCGCGTAGATCATGCCCGCCACGGCCGTGGGCAGGGCGAATGGGATATCGACCAAGGCGTCGACGAAGCGCTTGCCCGGGAACTCGTAGCGGACCAGCGTCCACGCGACGATGAGTCCGAGGACGACGTTGATGGCCCCGGCGAGGAGCGAAGCGAAGAAGGTGAGCTTGTACGCCGCGATGGCGCGCGGGGTCGCCACGGCTTCCCAGAAGTCGGCCCACGATAAGTCCGCGGCTTTCCAAAAGCAGGCGGCGAGCGGGATGAGCACCAGCAAGCTCAGGTACGACATCGTGTAGCCGAGGCCGAGGCCGAAGCCCGGCAGCACGCGGCGGTTGACGGTGCTCATTTGGCGGGGCCGCCGGTGTAGATCCGGTCGAAGACGCCACCCCTGGCGAAGAATCGCTTCTCGATGGCGTCCCAAGATTGATCGATCAGCGGCGTGACACTGAAGAGATCGA
>JAYTBD010000352.1:0-1789 GCA_043737155.1 Fimbriiglobus sp.
GCCTCCGACTTATTTTCGCCGACCGTGAGTTGGCTGGCGACAAAGCCGCCCGCGAACAGGCACAGAACCGTCGTGACAATCGCCCACACGGCGGCGCCGACTTCGAGGTTATCGGCGTTCGTCTTCCCGCCGATTGAGAGGCCGATTGCGCCCCCCAAAAGAGTCAGCGCGAAATACAACGACAGGGCCAGCACGGCGCCGGCCGTGATGGCTCCCCAACTGATCCGGCTGCGGACCGCAACCATATCTTCGGCGTCGGCGGGGGAACTCGCGACCACGGGAACAGAATTACCGACCATGGGAATGCACCTGCTGCAAGGGGGAAGCGGACAAGCCGCCGTTGGGACCGTTAAAACCGTCGCCCTCCATGCATTCCTCGTGCCCCCGTGTGAACGATCACTGTGTTTTCCGACAATCGACCATGGATTCGGTGCAGATTGCGAAATGCCGATCGACATTTTCGTCAGCCGGCCGCGCCACTTTCTTCTGTAAGCGCCCCCGCCCGAACTGGTACACTGACCGACTCCGCACCCAGTCTCCCGCACTCGGCAGGTCGGCGGTCGCATGCAGAATCCGCAGGTTTGCTCCGTCTCGTATCGCCGCTCGCGCTTCTCCACGAAGTTGCCGGGGGATCGCCTTTATACCCCGTCGCACTTTTGGCTATTGGAAATGGGTCCGGGTCGGTGGCGCGTCGGCGTGACCCGCTTCGCCCAGCGGATGCTCGGCGATCTCGTCGAACACGGCTTCGAAATCAACCCGGACGCCCCGGTCGAACTCGGCGAGACCATCGGCTGGATCGAAGCCTTCAAAGCCATGACCGACGTCTACTGCGTCGGCACCGGGCAATTCGACGGGGGCAACCCACTCCTCGAAACGACGCCGCGGAAGTTCGACATCGACCCGTACAACGAGGGTTGGCTTTACGGGTTCCGCGGCGCACCCGACCCGAACGCCGTCGACGCCGCCGGTTACAGTAAGCTGCTCGACTCCGCAATCGATAAGATTCAAGGCAAAGAAGCATCGATGGAACAACCGCCGACCGACGATGTCGGCGATTGAGGAATACGAGCGATGAAACCCCGGTACATCATGGTCGGCGGCTTCCTCGGGGCCGGAAAGACGACGGCGATCTTGCAGCTCGCCGAGCGCTTTCGCGCCCGGGGCCAGCGCGTCGGTCTCATCACCAACGATCAATCCGTGGGGCTGGTCGATACGTCGATGCTCGCCGCGCACGACTTCCCCGTCGAGGAAATCACCGGCGGCTGCTTCTGCTGCAAGTTCGGTTCGCTCACCGAAGCCGCGGAGAAGCTGACCGAAGCCGAGAAGCCGGATGTGTTCCTCGCCGAACCCGTCGGCAGTTGCACCGACCTCGCCGCGACCGTGAGCTACCCGCTCCGTCGACTCTACGGCGACAATTTCAGCCTGTCGCCGTTCAGCGTGCTCATCGACCCCGTGCGGGCCGAACGCATCCTCGGCTTGGCCCCGGGGAAATCGTTCTCGCCGAAGGTCGTCTACATCTACAAGAAACAACTCGAAGAAGCGGATGTCATCGTCGTGAATAAGGTCGATACCCTCGACCCGGTTCGCACGCAGACCCTGCTGGCGAAACTGCGGGCCGATTATCCGAAGGCGGAAGTCATCCCCTTCTCCGCCCGGCACGGAACGCACTTGGACAAATGGGCCGCGCTGATCGAGAATGTCGATATGACCGCCCGGGCCGCGATGGACGTCGACTACGATACCTACGCCGACGGCGAAGCCCTCCTCGGTTGGATGAACCTCACGGCCA
>JAYTBD010000353.1:0-1789 GCA_043737155.1 Fimbriiglobus sp.
CGAGAACGGCGATCTCCGGTTCGCATGGCAGAGTGGATACGGGGCCTTCTCGGTCAGCCCGACGATGGTGAATTCGGTGAAGGAATACATTGCGAATCAACGGGAGCACCATCGGACGGTGACGTTCCAAGAAAGTATTTGAAGTTCCTCAAGACCTACGAGATGGAATACGACGAGCGCTATCTCTGGGACTGACGCCGGCCCCGTTGGGGCGAAAAAGGTTGTAACCGATTACCCAGGGCTTCCGCCCTGGGCTATACAAGGCGGCCCCGTTGGGGCGAAGAACGACCGGCCCGTTGGGGCGAAGAACGAAACATCGATTACGGAGTTCACAATGACCCCCTTCGCTTTCACCCGCCGCCAAATGCTCGCCCGGACCGGCACCGGCTTCGGCATCCTCGGTCTCGTGGGCGTCCTCGCCCAAGAAGCCTCCGCCGCACCGGCTTCGCCACTGGGGGTCAAGGTGCCGCACTACCCCGCCAAGGCGAAACGCGTCATCCACCTCTTCATGAACGGCGGTCCGAGCCAAGTCGATACCTTCGACCCCAAGCCCGAACTCACCAAGCAGCACGGCAAGAAGCCGGGCGATGAATTCAAGACCACCCGGAGCAAAGGCGCGGCCTTCTTCGGGTCGCCGTTCAAATTCAAAAAGTACGGGAAGTCCGGCATCGAAGTGTCCGAACTCTTCCCCAAAGTCGGCGAGTGCATCGACGATATCTGCGTCATCCGCGGCATGCACACGAACGTGCCGAACCACGAGCCGTCGCTGCTGATGATGAACTCCGGCAACACGCAGCCGATCCGCCCGAGCTTCGGTTCGTGGCTCGGCTACGGCCTTGGCACCGTCAACCAAAACCTCCCCGGCTTCGTCGTGCTCTGCCCCGGCAAGCCCGTCGTCGGCCCGCAACTTTGGAGCAACAGCTTCCTCCCCGGCATCTACCAAGGCTGCCACATCGCCAACCTCGACCCCAAGAAGATCATCGACCACATCGAGAATAAGAACCTCGGCAAAGACTCCCAGCGCGGCCAACTCGACTTGCTCAACGAACTGAACCGCATTCACAAAGACACCCGCGATGGCGACGATCAACTCGAATCGCGCATCCAATCCTTGGAGATGGCCTATCGGATGCAGACCGAAGCGCAGGAAGCCTTCGACGTGACCAAGGAAAAGCAGACGATGCGCGACGCCTACGGCAAAGGCTACTTCGCCGACGCCTGCCTCACGGCCCGGCGGCTCGTCGAGCGCGGCGTCCGCACGGTGCAGGTCTACTACGGCGGCGGCCAACCGTGGGACGATCACGGCGACCTCGAAAAAGGTCACCGCACCAAATCGAAGGACACCGACCAAGCCGTCGCCGCGCTGCTGAAGGATCTGAAGGAGAAGGGATTGCTCGAAGACACCCTCGTCATGTGGGGCGGCGAGTTCGGCCGCACGCCGACGAGCGAAGGGGCCAACGGGCGCGACCACAACAACAGCGGCTTCAGCGTCTGGCTCGCCGGCGGCGGCATCAAGGGCGGCATGACCTACGGCGCGACCGACGATTTCGGCTTCGCCGCCGTGGAGAACAAGGTCCACGTCCACGACTTGCACGCGACGATTTTGCACCTCATGGGCTTGGATCACGAGAAGTTGACGTATCGGTACAGCGGCCGGGACTTCCGATTGACCGACGTGCACGGGCGGGTGGTGAAAGAGATCTTGGCGTGATTCTGGAGTGTAGTCATCACGCTCCGCGTGATGCCGACGGCGTCGAGTCTGCGAGACCCGCCGCCCATGTCCTGTCGA
>JAYTBD010000354.1:0-1785 GCA_043737155.1 Fimbriiglobus sp.
GCGGAACTGCTCGGCGTCGGCGCCGCCCTCTTCGTTGAAGCTCGTGTTGCGGTGGAACCCCGTGGCGATCTGCTGCTCCTTCGTCGGCTTCGGCAGCAAGTCCCCGGCGAGTTGTTCGATGGTGAATTGTTCAAAGGGCAAATCGCGGTTGAACGCGCCGACGACCCAATCGCGGTAGGGCCAGATGCTGCGCGCCCCGTCGATGGTGTAGCCGTTGCTGTCGGCGTAGCGGGCGAGGTCGAGCCAGTGCCGGGCTTGGCGTTCGCCGTAATGCTCCGAAGCCAGCAATTTATCGATGAGCTTGTCGTAAGCGTCCGGTGAATCATCTTTAACGAATGCGGCGACTTCCTCTGGCGACGGCAGCAACCCGATGAGGTCGAGGGCAACGCGCCGGATGAGCACGGCCTTATCCGCTGGCGGCGACGGCTTCAACTTCGCTTCGGTCAATTTCGAATGGATGAACGCATCGATGGGATGGGCCGCGATCTTGGGAACGGCCGGTCGGACGGGAGACACGAACGCCCAGTGCGGGGCATAAGTGGCGCCGCTGACAACCCATTGTCGCAGCGTCTCGATCTGCTTCGCGCTCAGCGGCAGGCCCGCTTCTTCCGGCGGCATCCGCTCGTCGCCGTGGGCCGCGATGCGCTTCAGAAGTTCGCTGTCATCCGGCTTGCCGGGGACGATGGCCGACTTCGTCGCGGCTTGGAAATTGTCAAGGCGCAGCTTCGCCTTTTGCACCGCCGGCCCGTGGCACTTGTAGCAGTGGTTCGACAGGATCGGCCGGACGTCCCGATTGAAATCGGGGGCGGGCTGCGGGGCGGCCATCGCCAGCAGCAAGGGGAGCAGGTGAATCATGGTGATTCAATCATAAACCGACTCGCCGAGAAATGCGAGTCGGTCGGAGCAATGGGTGTGCTTTTGAGTCTTGGTACTCGCCGAAACTCATGTCGTCATGGTGTTGCTGATGGCTGACCGCTGATTGCCGAGTACTGTCTCTGTTGAAAAGGTTTCGGGTAGGACTTTTGTCAGCGATCAGATAACAGCAATCAGCCGGAAGATGCCAAGAACCGAGGGTGCGAGTCGGCCCGTCACTCGATCCCGACGCCGAACCCCACCGTCGCGGCGATCGGTGCGCCGATGTGCGGGCCGCGCGCCGGTTGGCCGGCGTGCGCCCTCACCTGCTTGCCGGTCTCGGCCACCATCGCCCCGTAGCTCGCGGGCACATCTTCGAAATCCCCGGCGTCGATTTCATCGTAGCGGCACTGGTACCCCGGCAGCTTGAAGCGCTCGCGTTCTTCGGCGAAGGCCTTCACCACCGCCGACTGCACCAGTTCCCGCGACGCCGCGTGGATCGGGTGGGCGATATCGGCGTGCAGCTTGGCCCGGCCGTCGTGGTCGCGGATGGCGCGGGTTTCGTCGAGGCGGGTGCCGCACTGGTTGCAGAAGCGCGAGCGGAGGTGGTTCTTGCACGAGCAGCCCGTGCAGCGGTCGGTGAGCTTCCGGCTCGGCATGGCCACGAACAGCCCGCGCGTGCCTTCGATGATCTTGAGGTCCCGGACGACGAACGCGTTGTTGAAGGTGACGCTGCAGAACGCCATCAGGCGCTCGCTGTTCTGCTCGCACAGTTTGATCCTGACTTCGGTGATCATCATCGGAGCACTCCTTTGCGGACGGTTTGAAATCTCGGTGTTCAGGGCGAGCCGACCAGCGTTCGGACGACGAACAGCTTGCAGTCGGGCACGCGGGTGGCCAGTTCCCGCCCGGCCTGCGTCGCGATCCGGCGGG
>JAYTBD010000355.1:0-4581 GCA_043737155.1 Fimbriiglobus sp.
ATGGCTCTTCCGCGAGATTTTACTGAGCGGTACTTATCAGCGATCAAGCTTGCTGCCATCGAAACCGCCGCCCGCATCCGCCTTTGTCGTTGCACTGGAAAAACGGCTCTCCGCCGAACAGTTGTTCGCGGCGATCACGACGGCCACCGGCACGAAGCCGACCGATGCGATCAAGGCGAAGTTTTTGAAGGCGTTCGCCAACCAACCGCGCGAACCGGAAGAAGACGTAGAAGCTTCGTTGAAGGCCGCACTGTTTTTATCCCACGATATGGCCGTGCTCGAGATGCTCCAACCGAAGCCGGGGAACTTGGTCGAGCGCCTCGGGAAATTGACCGATGACAAAGCGCTCGCCGAGGAACTCTATCTGGCGGTGCTCACGCGGAAGCCGAGCGCCGATGAACTCGCCACGGTCTCCAAACTCTTGGCGAAGCCGACACGCGAGGCCGCGGCGCAGAAGTTGGTCTGGGCCTTGATCGCCTCTCTCGAATTCGGGGTGAACCATTAATATCGATCTTTGCACCCCCGCGGATCATCGACTCTCGCGTCGTCAGTGGCTCGGCGCGACCGCGCTCGGCGGCTTGTGCTTACCCGCGTTCGCCGAAGAGTTGAAGAAGCGCCGAAAGCAAGTCCTCTTCGTTTGGCTCGACGGCGGGATGAGCCAACTCGAAAGTTGGGATCCGAAGCCGAATACGACCTTCGGCGGACCGTTCCGCGCGATTTCGACCAGCGTCCCCGGCACGCAGATTTCCGAACTGCTGCCGCAGACGGCGAAGCAAATGCACCGGCTCGCGGTGGTGCGCAGCGTGTGCACCCAAGACAACTCGCACTCCGCCGGCGTGGATCGCATCCAGCGCGGCGACCCGAAGAACCGCGGGGTCGTCTATCCGTACTTCGGCAGCGCCGTCGCCAACTGGGTCGGCGCTGGGGAGAGTGGCTTGCCACCGTACGTCTGGATCAAGCCGGGCAACGGTGGATTCATCTACCGCGATGCCGGGTTCTTGGGGCCGAAAGTCGGCGCGCTCGCCTTGGGCGACGGCAAGCCGCCGGAGAATCTGGTGCGACCGAAGGAGTTGACCGCCGCGGACGATCTCGAACGCAACGAACTCCGCAAGCTCGCCGATAGCCGCTATTCGGCCGGACGTAGGAAAGAGAACACCGAAGCCAACAGCTTCGCCTTCGACATGGCCGAGCAATTGCAGAAGAAGCTCGAATTATTCGATCTCTCCAAGCTCCCCGCGAAAGACAGCGAACGCTACGGCACCCACGATCTCGGGCGGCACATGCTACTCGCCCGGCGCATGCTCGAAGCCGGTGTCACGTTCGTCAAAGTGACTTCGTACGGCTGGGATACGCACGGGGATCACTTCAACGGCGCCGCGAGTCTGCACCCGAAGTTCGACAAACCTTTCGCCGCGATGATCGAAGACCTCGCCGAGCGCGGCATGCTCGACGATGTGCTCGTCATCGCCATTTCCGAGTTCGGCCGGACGCCGCGGATCAACGGGCACCTCGGCCGCGATCACTGGCCCGAAGCGTGGAGCGTCGCCATGGCCGGTCGCGGCATCAAACCGGGCGTCGTCGCCGGCAAGACGAACGCGCTCGGCACGGAAGTCGCGTCCGAACCGCACGACATCGGCCACCTTTTCCACACGTGGTACAAGGCCCTCGGCATCGATCCGAAGAAGTCGCAGTACAGGAACTCCGGACAACCGCTGCCGATCGCCCACGAGGAAATGCACGCCGTGAAGGAGGTGCTAGCGTGATTCCCAAAGAACTCGGCAAACCGCTGACAGTCCACTGTCAGTTGAGCCGCATCCGCTTCGGTCCCGAAGGTATTTTGTTCGGCGCGGCGCACGACGGCAGCGTGCTGCGCTGGGATGTGTCCGCGAAGGAACCGAAGCCGCTGCCCGCGGTGAAGATTCACTACGGCTGGACGACGACGGTCGTGTTCCACCCGTCCAAACCGCTGGCGATCTCCGCCGATTCCTACGGTGCCCTCGTCGCATGGGATCGCCAGGCCGAGAAGCCGACGCCGGTGTGGAATCAACCGAAGGCCCACGACGGTTGGCTGCGCGCCGCACTCGTCCACGATGGCAGCGTCGTCACCCTCGGCCGCGATGGATTCGTCCGCGATTGGAACGCGGACGATGGCAAACCGCAGCGCGAACTGGCCCTCGGCGTCGAACTCTTCTCGCTCGCCATTTCACCGGACGGCAAGTCGCTGATCGTCGGCGATCTCTTCGGCAACCTCCACGACATCGACTGGGCCAAGTGGAAGGTGACCCGCAAGCTCGACGTCAAGGAACTCTACCTGCTCGACCGCATCCAAGACGTCGGCGGCGTGCGCGCACTCGCGTTCAAGCCCGACGGCAAATCGCTCTTCGTCGCGGGCAGCGTCCCGAAGTCCGGCGCCTTCGTCCAAGGTTTTCCGTTGGTCGTCGAATTGGAATGGCCCTCGGGCCAGCGGCTCTCGCAGTGGAAGGGGGCCGCCGACAACGAGGGCTTCGTCCACGATCTGCTCTGGCTCGATGAAGGTTTCCTGGCGGGTGTGACCAGCGGACAACCGGGCCAAGGTCGGCTGTTCGTATGGAAGCCGGGCGATGCGAAACCGCTCTTCGAATCGGGCAAGCTGCCGAACTGTCACAGTCTGGCGCGGCACGGGAAGTTGCTGGCCCACTCGGCGACGAATGCGAACAGCAGCGGCAACGGCAAAGTGAAAGGGAAGGACGGCGACTACCCGGCGAATACGTCGCCGATTCAGTTGTGGACGGTGGGTTGAGAGCTTTGGGTTTCGCCCTAAGGGGGCCGACTTATATAGCCCAGGGCGGAAGCCCTGGGTGGGGTGGACATGAGACCTCCCGCCCCGAAGAGGCCGGCTTCGTTGCTATCCCACGCCGGCCCCTTCGGGGCGGAAAGCAATGGTCGATTGACCCAGGGCTTCCGCCCTGGGCTATATAAGTCGGCCCCTTCGGGGCGAAGAAGTCGCCTGCCCGGATTCGGCCTCACGCCGGCGTAAGCACCTTCTCGAAGATCACCAAATTCGCCGCCCGATCCGCATCCCAGCGGAGGCCGGCCACATCGTAGCCCAAGTCGATGGCCAAATGCATCATCGGCCGATGCAGGTTGTGGCATTCCAAGCGGATCGATTCATAGCCGTTCTGCGCGGCCCAACTTTGGGCCGCTTCCATCAACTGGGAACCGATGCTGAGCCGGCGATAGTCGGGCATGACGCCGTAGAACCAGGCGAAGAACGTGTCGGGCTTCAACTCGAAGCCCATGAAGAAACCGACGGGTTTGTCGTCGACGCGCGCCACCATCTGCAGGATGTTATGCCGGCCGAGATAGCGCCGTTGAAACGATTCGATGGGGCGCGTCGGGCGGAAGATTTGGTTGTAGAGATCGACGACCATCGGCAGTTCGTCGACGCCGACGACATCGATCAACGCGTCCGCCATAGCTGTTCGCACCGGGAAAGGGAACGGGGGAGTTCGGATCAGCGACCGCTGGGGCGGTGCAAGCCGGCCACGATTTCCGTCCACGAGGGCACGTCCCAATTGGCTATCAGTTCCCGCGACGCTTCCGGGCTGGGACCGCCGTCGTCGTCGTAGACTTCCGCGAGCGGTTCCTCGACTTCGCTCTCGACCGCTTCGCCTTCGGCGGCGGGCTCGCCGGCCACGCCCGACTTCTTGCTGCGGCGACGGCGCCGGCGGCGGCGCTTCTTGGTGCCATCCTCGTTCAGCTCTTCTTCGCCGCCCGGGCCGTCGGCCTCGGCGCCCTTGTCTTCGTACTCGCCTTCGGCCTCGGTCTCTTCGACCTCCGCGGCGGCTTCTTCCTCTTCGATCGGTTCGACGGCGGGTGCCGCCGCGGCTTCGGTCGGTTCGGGTTCGAGCCCGATTTCCCGGTAGAATTCGGCCCAGCTATCGTCGGTGTCAGATGGCATGTTTCGTCGTTCGCCCTTGGTCGACCATAATTCGCGAATCGTTGATCTTAGCGATTCACGGCCTTTTCGGACATGCTTTCCCGGACGGTGCAGCGGCGCAGCGTCGCCGCGCGGCTCGACACCGTCGCCCCGATCTCGACGACCTTATCGCCCGGCTCGGCGCCGAAGGCTTGGATCAGTTCGCGGACCGGATCGTCGAATCCGCCGAGATCTTCGCGGTGGATGAAGAAGGCGTCCTCGGCGCGATTGGCTTCCAACTCGAGCGCGCCGAGGAACGCTTCGACTACGGCCGGGGACGTCGGCACCGTCGGGAGCACCCGGCGGACGAACTCGACGAGGGCTTGTTCCAAACACTCGCGCGGGGGGATTACAAAAAACGTCGCCATGGTGGTTCGCCCATTTCGAAGGACTCTCGATGGGGGAGTATCGGCGCGGGGGCGTACCGGCGGATTGCGACCGATGAGAGAAGTGCGACTCGGTCGGCTCGGGCGCATGGCAGAATCGGAAGATGCGCACCCGGCCCCGGAACTGTCACCGGAGCGACTTGACGAGGACTTGCGAACGCCGGTTGCTCCGGTCGTACGTCTCGCGGCGCACGGGCGGGAGATCGTCGGGCGTGCCGAGGGAAAATCCGCCCCTTT
>JAYTBD010000356.1:0-1783 GCA_043737155.1 Fimbriiglobus sp.
GTCACGTCCTCGATCGATTGCAACACGTTGAGTTCGAGATCGGGGCATTTCAGTTCATCTTTGCGCTCCTTGCCGAAGAAGCCGTCGCGGTAGAGATCGCGGTCTTTCGTGCTCAGCTTTTGCAGGGCGTCCGCGGCGATGTGGTGGTTCGTCACGACAAGTCCGTGCGCCGAGACGAACCCGCCACTGCCGCCGCTGTTGAAGCGCACGTTCGCCAGCATGGCCCGATCGAGCCACTCCGGGGTCAGGTCGAACTTGTAAGTGTCACGGAGGTGCTTCTTCGGCGGATCGTTCAGCAGCCACATGCCTTCATCCGAGCGCGCGGGCACCATACCGACTCCGAAAGTGAGTAGCAAAAGGGGGAATTGCACGAGTCGCATGGGAGGTTCTCTCGGGGTGGCTCCCGAGAATTGTAGTCGATCACCGGACACGAAAAAACCCGGCGCGGTTGCCGGGCTTTCTGCGATTCCGCACTTCGGCTAGCGGCCGTTGCGCTCGATGCGCGAGACTTCCGCGTAGTTGGGCATCTCGGACGCGGCTTTGCGGTCGCGGTCGAGTTCCTGCTGCAATTTCTTGGCCGCGTCGTGGGCGCCTTCGGGCGTCACGTCGCCGACGGTCACGCCGCGGGTCGGCGGCGGCGGCGGCGGGGCGTCCGCGAATGTCGGCATGCCGCCGATGTCGCGCGGGGATGTCACGATGGCGTTCGGCTGGCTCGCGCTCCGGGTCGGCGTACTTTTGCCGACGAGCGGGCCGACCGGTTTGAAAGTCGTGCAGCCGAGTGCGGGGGCCGCGAGCAGACCGAGCAACAAGAAGCGTTTCATTGCTTGACCTCCCGGTATTTCTGGAGTTGGGCCGTTGCGGGGCGCGTATCGGCGGGCGTGCGAACCCCGGTGTTGAGCGGGTTCACCGCGACGCCGGTGCCCAGTTGGCCGTCGAGCTTGTCGTAGCCGGGGGTCGAACGGTGCTGGGATTTCACCCCCAACTTCGCGATCCGCTGGTTGTACGTCACTTCGGCGAGGCGTTCGAGTTCGTCCGCCTTCATGCCGAGTTTGTCGTCTTTGGTACTCACCGCCACACGCCGGAGTTCGGTGCAGATGTCGAGCCGGCGGGCGTAAGCATCCTGCTCGGCATGCAGCGCTTGGATCATCGCATCCGGGGCGAGCGGACCGACCGCGGGAGCCGGGCGACCGGGTGCCGGGGCGGGTTTGCCGGTCTCGGCGGAGCCGAACGGATTCAACCGCGAGGCGAGCGAGCGCGACTCGGCGGGCTTGGGCACGGGCGGCGGATCGGCGGCGCGGACGGCGTGCGTCGCCGACGCGACGCCCAAAGCGATAGCCAAAAGACGGGACATGGCACCCCCCCAATCGTCGGTCGCGGTGACCCGGCCCGCTTCCCCAAGCGGCCGGCACAATCGACGAGTGTCGTTCAAGTTCTGCGGGGCTTATGCCGGGGGCAGAGGGGCGTGTAAAGGCCAATTGGAAACAGTGCCGACTTCCGAAGTCCTTTGGCTTGAATTCGTCAAAGGACTTCCGAAGTCGAAGCCGGACTTCGGAAGTCGTTCGAGCGTTCTGGTAAGTTGAATGTTGGTGAATCGTGGCAATGAGGTGGGTGATGCTCCGAATCTCCGCGATCGGTTGGTTGATAATCGCCGCGTCATCCGCCTGCGCCGCCGAAGAGGCTTCGACACCCAAAGAGAAAGCCGTGCGGACGGTGGTGCGGGCCGTCGCCGACAAAGCCGCCGCGATTCAGAAGTTGCCGGCGAAGGAGCGGCCCGTCGAGGATG
>JAYTBD010000357.1:0-4575 GCA_043737155.1 Fimbriiglobus sp.
GTCCCGATCCGACTGATTCCTGAGAACTGATTTCTGACGACTGTCTCGTGCCAAGTTTGAACCGAAACAGTTTTCAGTGATCAGATATCAGTCGTCAGTTCTCGAATCTCACTTCTTCAGAATCACCGTCTCCGGCGGCGATTGCGGGAAGCAGATCGGGAACTGCACGCGGGGCTTGCTTGGGTCGCCGGTGCTCGCGAGGAGTTCCGGGAGCTTCTGGTCGACGTAGCGGAATAGCTGCTTGCAGGTCATTTCGCCAGTGGAGTCGCGGTCGAGTTTGCGGAAGTCGGGGCCCATCGCCTGCATCAGCGAATACGTGAACAGCCCGTGTCCCACTTTGGGATCTTCGTACGAGAGCTGATTCTGCTCGCAGGCCGCCATGATGAAAGGCCCCTGCCCCTCCGGGATCAGCCGGCGGATCACATTCGTTTCGGTCGCTTGACCCGAGTGGCAGACGTCCAAGAAGATCACCTTGCGGCAGTTGATCTTCGCCAAGGCGTCGAAGAGTTCCTCGGCACCGAGCGACGTTTCCAGCGGTTTCTTCGGGGTGAAGTCGGGGCAGCAGAATAGGAACTTGCCGTCGAGTTCGATTTCGTAGCCGCGCTGGCCGGGGGCGCGCTTGGGCACATCCTTCGGATCGGGGGTCAGCAGCGTCCCGTGGCCCGCGAGGTAAACGATGAGCAGGTCGTCCGGCTTGGCTTTCCTCAAGTTGCCGAGCGCGGCGGTCAGTTGTTTGCGCGTCGCCTTGGCGTCGAGTTCGAGCGCGATGGTCCCTTTGGGGAAGTAGCGTTTCGGCCCTGTGAAATCGGTGTGCAGGAGTGCCGTGAGCTTCTCGGCGTCGTTGACGGCGCTCGTAAGGTTGCCGAAGCCGCGGTCGCCGAGCCCGCCGTTTTTGGGCGCTCCGTAATCGTTGATTCCCACGGCCAAACCGAGCAGCGTCGGAGTCGGGACGACTTCGCCCTGTTGGACGACGAACGATTCCTGCGCCCGGCCGCCGAGGCTGTTGAACGCGAGCACCGAGAGTTGATTCGACCCGGCGCGGAATGTCCCGCGCGGTATATTCAGAGCTCGCTGGAAGACCTTGTTCGGCAGATTATCCCAGACCTCGTAGCGGAAGTCGTTGATCCAGATTTCCACCCGCTCGGGCAACAGGTCCGGGTTGGTGCCGCGCGGTTCCACGGTGATGGCGAGATCCAATCCGTCGGCCGGGACGGTGGTTTGCCGCACGGCCAGCCGCACGGGGGCCGACTCGAACGTGGTGAACGAGCGCGGCAGCGGGTTCGGCCCGAGCGCGTCGATCAGCGCTTCGCCGACATCGCGGCCCTTGAGCAGCACTTGGATCACGCCGCGGTTGAGGTACTGCTTCTTGTACTTTTCCAGCGGATGGAACTGCGGGCTGTCGGCGACCGACGGGGCGTTGACGTGCCAGCCGACGAGGCGGTCGCCGTGGGTCGTATTGGTGAAGTAGTACGAACCCTGCCACATCCAGATGATCCACTCGCGCAGCTGCTGACGCTCGTCGAACCCGGCGAACCACTTCCACATCGGCCGTTGCCGGACCGTCGTGAGCGTCGCCCGCCGAACGCCGGTCTTCGGGTTGATCAAATCGAAAAAGAGTTCGAAGCCCGGTTTCGGTTCGGCGAGCGCCTCGAGTGCGGCGCTCGCTTCGCCGCGGTGGGCTTGACCTTCGCGACGGTCGTAAAGGGGGGGCTTCACCCCGGCGACGCTGAGCCGCTCGATCACATCGTTCGCTTTCAAACCGGCTTCGTAAGCGGGCGAGCCGTCGGCCACGGACTTGACCGCGGGCTTCCCATCGACCGCGTGGAAGCTCGCCCCGAGATGCGCTCGGTGCTCCCAGTTTTTGAGGCTGTAGGCGGCGACGGTGTGATCGGCCCCGCCCGTGAGGAACCAAGTGCCGTCCTTCGCGGCGACCACCGAAATGACTTCGCCGCTGTGCCCCGTATAGAGGCGGCTGCGGTGGAACTCCAGTTTCTTCGTTTCGTTGTTCAACACCGGCTTCGAGATGTCGAGTTCGAACAGCGAGCAGCCGTAATAATGGCCGACGATCAAGCGGGGTGATTGAGTCGCGTCATTGGCCGGGACGAAGGTGAAGCAAGTCGGTTGTTGATCGCGGAGTGGATCGAGAGCGAGTTTGATGCGCAGGGATGCTTGATCTTTACGGGCCAGCACCGCGTACCAGACGAATGAATTTTCGGCGTCGGGTTCGACCGACCAGTCCCCGGTCCGCGTCAATGGCTCCTGCCATTTCTGCTTAGCATCGAGCTGCGGGGTCAGGCGGTCGAGATCGAAAGCGGTCCATTCTCCGGTCCCGCGCCGGTTGGGGTCGGTGGCTGCGGCATCGCGGGCGATGCGGACGCCGAGTGTCTTGCCGTTCTCGCTCAACGTCACGCCCCACGGTCGCCGGCCCTGTCCGTGGGCGATGGTCAGCGGCTTCTCCGGCTTCGAGGTGTCGTACAGCGACACTTGGTCGGCATCGCCCCCCGCCACGGCCAAGCGCGATTCTGTAGGGTGGAAGGCCAAGCACTCCGCGCGGCCCGAATGGACGAACTCCTTCGACAATTTCAAATCTTCGCCGGTCACCGGGGCGTCGAAGATCGTGATCGCGTTGTGCCCCTCCATGAGGAAACGTTCGGATTTCGCCTTGCCCGGCAATGCTTTGACCACGCCGACTGCGAGTCGATTGGTCTTCGGTTGCCACGCCAAACTGCGGGCGTGCGAACCCTCGGGCAACTCGTATTCGATCCCGGCCGCGCCCGTCACGGGGCGAATGCACAATCGCCGCGCCGTATCCGCGACGGCGATCCATTTGCCGTCCGCGGAGAGCTCGGCGCGGTGCAAAGTATTAGCGACTGCCAAGCCCTTGGCGAAATCGAAGAGGACTTTGCCGCGCGGGATCTCGGCGTCGGCCTCGGCCGAAAGCTCACCGCCGATTTCACAGGCCAAGACTTCGCCGCTCTGCGCGACGGAGACCACCGTTTCGTCGTCTTTGAAGTAGAGCAGCCGGGGAAAGTTGATCGGCGAGGGCGTTTTGGCACCCGGCTCACCCATCATCATGACCGCGTGCTTCCCGGCCCGCGCCGGCCAATTCCACGCGCGGCCGTCGACTTCTTTCGCCAGCGGCTTCGGGTTCCAGAACCAGATGCTGCCATCGGCGGTGGCGAACGCGAGCCGCTTGCCGTCCGGGTGGAATGCCATCGTCATGACGTTCGACGCGTCCAGATTCGGCCACGTCAGCGCGAGCAATTTGGTTTCTTGCTCGGTGGAGGCGGTGCGGTCGAGGATCGCCACGGTGCCCGATTTCATCCCGAAGCCGCCGAGGGCGACGAGTTTGCCGTCCGGGGAAAGGGCGAGGGCTTTGATTCCACCGCGCTGTTCGCGCCAGGCGCGCCAGCGCAAGACTTGGATTTTCTTGGGGTCGGTTTCCAACCCCGCCGCGGTGTGCGGCCACACCCGCGCGACCTTGTCGTCGCCGCCCGCGATCAAGTAGCTACCATCGGGCGCGAAGCGCAGCACATCGCAGGTGCCGTAGCGCCCGCCCGCCTCGGGGCAGACATCCGGTTCGTCCCGCGAACGCCGGTCGGCCTGTTGGCCGAGCGCCATCGCAGTTGCGAGGAATAGGAGGCCGGAAGCGAGCGAGCTGCGGAACATGGCGGAACCCGTGCGAAATCGGAGAGACGACAAGATTGTTATTCGATAACACCGGCCAAGTCGGACAGCCATTACCCCGAAGGGAATGCACCTCTTGATTTTGGCATCCCCCGTAGGGGCACCCCTCGTGGGTGCCCGGAACCGGATGCCCTTGGGCCGTTGCCATGATGGGGTCATCACGTTTCCCTGCGCTGCGAGTTCAGGTTCCCCACAAGGGGTACCCCTACTAGCAATGCATGATGCCAAACTCCTGAAGTGAACCCCTCCGAATGGGTTCGAGTTACCCCGCAAACCCGAATTCGCGATGGTTTCAGCATGCATTGCGCCCCTCCAATTCGGACGTAAAGTGTTGGCACACATCGGTTCTACCCGAATTCGTAATGATTTCGCGGAGGGGTGGGGAGATTCGCGCCGAAACCATTTTCCGCATCACTTTTCGTCTTCCTCCGCCTCCCCGACCGCGGACAGCTTCTCAATTCGTTCGAGCACCCGGCGGACTTTGCGTTCGTACGACCCGACCTTTTCCGCGATCTCGGCCGTGGTGTACCCTTGGATCTTCAGTTCGATCACTTGGCGGTCGAGTACGGGTAGGTCGCCGATGAAATTCTGGAATTCATCGATGAGCGCGACTTCCATATCCGGGGAGACATTCTGCCCGGCCAGCAACGAGAATGGTTCGACATCGTCGGTCCGCTGCGCGGCTTCGAGATTCGGATTCCGCTTGGCGGCACTGTGGTGCTCGATCCGGCGCAGGGTTTTGCGCACCGTCAGTCGGACGAGCAGCTTGAATAGGTCGTCCTCGGCTTCGAAGGTGAACTCGTCGTTTTTGACGCGCGTGAAGAAGGTGCGGAAGGCCGATTGGATGACGTCTTCGGGGTCGAACCGGCTCGCCATGCGCTGGCCGAT
>JAYTBD010000358.1:0-1780 GCA_043737155.1 Fimbriiglobus sp.
AACCGGCTGCCGTCCTTGCGGATGTACGTCAACTCGTAGATGTCCTCGATCCCGCGCGCGGCTTTGAACACCAGCGCCTCGAAGCCGGGCGTGATCGGGGTGGCGAGCTCCAGGCTCAACGCCGCCGCCCGCGCGATCACCTCCTGCGGATCGGAGATGTCGGCCGGCGTAATCTTGTTCATCACATCGGCGGCCACGTAGCCCAGCATGCGCTCGGCGCCGACGTTGAAGATCTGGATCACCCCGCGCGCGTCGGTGGCGATGCTCGAGAAGTTCGCGCTGTTGAAAATCGCGCTCTGCAACGCGCCCGCTTCGAGCAGCGCTTCTTCCGCCCGCTTGCGCGCGGTCACGTCTTCCATGGCCAGCACCAGCAGCTCGCCGTGCTGGCCCGCTTGGAGCTTGCGGGCGTTGAGCAGCATCACCCGTCGGCCGATCACGGGGAAGGTGTGCTCGAGCTCGAAATCGTTGAAGACCGAGCTTTTGGGCACGATGTCTTCGAGCAGTCTCCGCAAGTCGGGGATGTCCCACTGGCCGTTGCCCAGCTCGTAAATCAGGCGGTTCTCGGTTTCCCCGGACGAGACGTGAAAGGTCTGATAAAAGGCGCGGTTGGCGGACTGCACGCGCAGGGTCGTGTCGAGGATCAACAGGGGCTCGCGCACCGTGTCGACGATGTTCATCGCGTAGTTCTGAATATCTTCGACGAGCGGCTCTGGTTTCATCGAAAGAAAATTCCGTTCTGGTTCTCGACTCGGTGCACTCGCGAATCGAGCCGGTTCGGCAGTCAGTACGTGAGGTGATGCAGAGCAGAAAAGAATCGAAGATGGCTCGAAGTGGTACTCATACTACTTACGGAGTTGAAGCCGATTTGCAACCTCGGGATTTGAAGGGCGACGTAATTTCGTCAGGTGTTTCGCACGATCTGCTTCGAACCCCGCCCCTTTCATAAGCAGCTTCCAGTGCGTGTGTAGCCCTTCCCGCTCGGCGACCCGCGTCCACCACCTAAGAGCAGCAGCGATTCGATTGGCCCGTCCGAGGCTTTTTGGTTTTGAGAGTCGAATTCTTTCGCATCGCGGATCAGTTCGAGGGAGGGGTGTCGAACAGCGAGGGGGTCGGCGTTCGAATAAAGCGGGTGGGCCGCTTGGGACGGAACGACTGCGCCTTCTTCCGCGACCCGTGCTTGAGATAGATCCCCGGCGCCGCTGCCTTCGCCGCGACCGACTTTCGGATGGCGTACAACTTGTCGGTCATCCACTTGGCCCGCTCGGCGAATAGCACCACCGGCGGCGGATAGCCCGGCAGGTCGTCGCCGTTCAGGATCCGCTCGGGCGATAGCGTTGCCAATTCCGGCACCCACCGCTTCACGAATCGGCAGTCGGGGTCCTGATCGGCCAATTGCTTGGCCGGATTGTAGACCCGGATCGCGTTCCACCCGACCACCCCGGCCTGCATTTGAAGCTGGCTCAGGTGAATCCCGGGGTCGTAATCGCGGAAGACCCGGGCCAAGTGCGGATGAATCAACCGCCAGTCGAGATGCAGTGCGTGGCAGGCGAAGCTCACCGCCATCGCCCGCATGCGGAAGTTGACGAACCCGGTCGCGGCGAGGCAGCGCATGACGGCGTCGACCAGCGGATAGCCGGTGCGGCCTTCCCGCCACGCGCTGTGCAACCGCTCGTCGTTCTCGTAGGGGATGTCGCGGTAGCACGGGTGGATGCTGCGGAACTCCAGCTCCGGTTCGGACTCCAGCCGCTGGGCGAAGTGATCCCGCCAGTGCAGCCGACCG
>JAYTBD010000359.1:0-10784 GCA_043737155.1 Fimbriiglobus sp.
AGGGATTACATCGACTACTACCTCAAGCTCGGGTGGAAGGACGGATGGACGGTCGATGGGCTCACAATGCAAAATACCCCGGTCAAGCCCGAGGTCGGAGCGAGTCTGCTGCAGTTGATCCGCATGACGACGGGATTCGGCCACACCCGGACGGAGGGCGACGCCGGCCTGCTGGCGGCGAAGGTGACGGGCGACTTCGTCGTGCGGGCCGATGCCGATCCGGCGAAGGTCGCCGCGGCCTTGGAGAAGATCCTCCGCAAGGAATGCGACCTATCGGTATCGCTCTCGGTGGAGGAGGTCGAGCGGGATGTGTACACCCTGTCGGGCAAATACGAGGCGAAGCCGCTGGTCGACCGGAAGAAGAACCTCATCGAGGTCTACGGGTTCGAACTGACCGACCGGAAAACCGGGGGCGGCGGGAGCGGCAGCCTCCGGAGCATGGCGGATCACATCGAAGGCTTTTGCGAGAGTCGATTCGCGATCGGCGAAGTCACGGGGGGGCCGAAGCAAGTGGAGTGGCACTTCAACGCCCGTTCGCCGTTCACCGCTTTGCAACGCGCGCAGGATACCGACCCCGCGTCGGTGATGGGGAACATCGCGAACCAAACCGGCCTGACGGCCAAACTGGAGAAGCGCAAAATCAAGGTGCTCGTCGTCAAAAAGCCCGGGTGACCGACCGCTACTTCTTCAAAGGCGTCGCCAGGGCCAGCACCGCCGTCGTCCAGCCGGTGGCGGCGCACGAAATGAATTGATCCTTGCCGTGCGGAAAGCCGCTGTCGAACTGCTTTTGCACCGGCTTACTCCGCGACTTCACGAACCACGTGCCGTCTTCTTCTTGGGTGCCGAGCAAGAAGCGCACGCCTTTCCGCCAGCCCGCCTCATCGACCGCGATTCCGCCGGCGGTGTGCAGCGCGTAGAGCGCCGTCGCCGTGGCGTACGGGTCGCTGGCCATCGTGTCGAGCTGACCCCAACCGCCGTCGTCGCGCTGGGTCTTGTGCAAATCCGCCGCGGCATTTTTCACCTCGCCCGCCTCGGCGGTCGCCGCCTTCAAACCGATCAAGCGGAAGACGCGGTCCTCGGTGTCCTTGGCCGCCGTCTCCACCAGCCAGCCCTTCACCTCGGCGATGCGCTTGTCCGAGAGTTCGATTTGATCTTCGGTCCGATACGCCAACAGACCGCGGATGTTGAGCGCCGTCGTCGCGAAGCTGCTCGCTTCGGTGGGGAAGCGCCGGGCCAGCGTGCACCAGTACGGCCGCGTTTTCTGCTGCCCGAGGGTGTAAGCGACGATCGCCGTCGTGGCCTTGTCCGGCTTGTGACCGACCGCCGCGAGGCCGAGCAGCGCGTAGCCGGTGTTGTCGGTCTCGCCGCCGCCGGGGGCGGCCGGCCCCTTGCCCATTTCGAACCTCGGCCGGCTGCGCTCGAGGTCGGCGGCGACGTAGTCGATTTGCTCTTGCAGCTTCTTCTCGTCGATACCGTAGCCGCGGGCGCGGGCGGTGCCGAAGGCGAGTAACCCCACGCCGTGGTGGTGACAAGCGAAGCACGTCTGCGTCTCGTTGTAGCCTTCCAAACCCTTCCACAGCGGCGGCAGCGCCCGCTCCACCGCTTTGCGGATGTTCGCTCCGGTCGCGGGGACGTCTTTGAGCTTGCGCGGGGCGGGGACATCGTCCGTGGCGAAAGCGGGGAGGCAGGTCAGCATCAGTGCGAAGAGGGGTCACATCGGTCGTCTCCGAACGGGGAGCCATTCCGGGAATATCATATCCGGCAACTGCCGAGGACCATTCCATGACGACCCTGCCCACGCCCGCCGATGTGCTCGAAGCCGCCGAACGGATCGCCCCGTTCGTCCACCGGACGCCCGTGTTCACCTCCGGTACCCTCGATGCGATGGCCGGCCGGAGCCTCGTTTTCAAAGGGGAACTCTTCCAGAAGTCGGGTAGCTTCAAGTACCGCGGCGCCACCAATGCGGTGCAGAAGCTCGATGCGAAGCAGGCCGAGCGCGGGGTCGTGACGCATAGCAGCGGCAACCACGGGCAAGCGCTGGCGCTGGCCGCGCGGACGCGCGGTATCCCGGCGACCATCGTCATGCCCGCGAACGCGTCGAGCGTGAAGGCCGCGGCCATCGCGGGCTACGGCGCCACTATCGTCGCATCGGGGCCGAGCCTCGCCGACCGCGAAGCCAAGGTCGCCGAGATCCGCGAGAAGTCCGGGGCCGCGTACATTCCGCCGTTCGACCACCCCGACGTGATCGCCGGGCAAGGCACGGCCGCGCTCGAACTGCTGCAAGATTCGCCGGGGATCGAAGCGCTGATCGCCCCCATCGGCGGCGGCGGGTTGATCTCCGGGTGGGCGCTGGCGGCGCAAGGGTTCGACAGGAGCATCCGCATCTTCGGCGGGGAGCCGACCGGGGCGAGCGCGGCGGCGCAGTCGATGGCCGCGGGAGAGCGGGTGAAGTTGGAAAGCACAAACAGCATCGCCGACGGATTGCTCGCGAACTACGTCGGCCTGATGACGTGGCCGATCATCGAAGCGAACGTGGAGCGCGTTTTCACGGTGACCGAGGCGCAGATTATCGCGGCGATGCGGCTGGTCTGGGAACGGATGAAACTGGTGATCGAACCGAGCGCAGCGGTCGGTGTCGCCGTGGCGCTGAGCGACGAGTTCCGCGCGCTGTCGGGGTTGGAGAAAGTGGGCATCGTGCTGTGCGGGGGCAACGTGAGCTTGGACAAGCTGTATTGGTAGTGAATGGATTCAACCGAGCCGCGAGCGTGAGCTGCGAGTTGGTAACCGAAAGAACGCGGGCCACGAATTGGTTCGGGGATTTCGTCGGTCACCATTGCCCTGGCTCCCGACGCCCGGGTCAGGCTGAAGAAGTTATACCCGACGATTCAGCCGCAATGAACCAGTAGGTCACGCTCCGCGTGACACCGGTCAGGAATTCAGCTCGGTTGATCGCGGGTAGCACGTCACGCAGAGCGTGTCCTACGAAAACCTTCGAGTTGACACATCCCCCGGTTCAACTTCGGCTTGCCGGGGGAGTTTGCGGACGTTATGGCGGCGCCCATCGACGGGGCGACTTCGGTAAGCCCCGCCCCCGCGACCCCCGAGAAAGGTAGGCCATCGGATGGCGATTCCCAAACTTCTCCGCACCGGCGGCCTCGCGGCGCTCCTCGTCACCGCGAGCGTCCGCGCCGACGAACCGTACCAGTACCCGGAGGCTCCGGGTTCCATCACGCCCGTGGTCGCCACCGTGACCTCCGCCGCGACGCCGCTCAACGGCGAACAAGCGTTCCCGAAAATGATCGCGGACGCCAAAGCGGCTTACGCCAAGACGCGCGACTACTCGGGGCACATCGTCCGTCAAGAGCGCGTCGGCGGCGAGTTGCTCGCCGAGCAGTCGGGCGAAATCCGCGTCCGCGTCGAGCCGTTCTGCATCAACGTGAAGATGCTCCTGCCGAAGTCCGCGAGCGGTTGGGAAGCGTCGTTCATCACGGCGAGCGCCGGCGCGAAAGAAGACCGCTTCCGCTTCCGCCCCGCCGGCGTCGCCGGGGCCAACGGTTTGCAAATGATGAAACCGGACAACTCCAAGGCGCTCGAGGGCCAGCGCCACGCCATCACCGCCACCGGTATCGGCGCGATCTTGATGCGGGCGGAGAAGATCGTCGCGGTCGAGAAGAAGGCGAAGAACCCGGTGCAGATCGTCGCGGCGGAGTACACCTTCCAAAAGCGCGCCGTCGTCCGGTACGAAATCTTCTGCGAGCGGCCCCACCCGCTGCGCTACGCCCACCGCGTCGTGGTCACCGTCGATACGGAAACGAAACTGCCGGTCCGTTTCGAAGCCTACGACGCCCCGAAGCCGGGCGACGCCACCGGCGACTTGCTGGAGTGCGTGAGCTTCGTGAATCTGAAGTTCAACAGCGGCTTGGGCGAGAGCACCTTCGAGAAGTAGAGAATGCAGATGAGAAGTAGAGAATGCAGAGTTGAGAGTGCAGCATGACGGCGGCGGTCGGTTTTAGATTCTGTACTCTCTACTCTCAATTCTGCATCACCGCGACAAGGCCCGACCCATCCGGGTCGGGCCTTGTGCGTGCGCGGCTCGACACTTGCTGAAACACGGTTCGATTTCGGATCGCTCCGACCCCTAACCTTATTTTTGCAGGCCTCGCACACCCCGCGGAAGGACATCCCCACCATGAAGAGCACTTGGATTCTCACCGGATTGGTCACCGGGACACTCGCCGCGGTCCTGGTCCTCGCGCAAGTCAAACCGAAGTCGGACGAGGCCCCGCCTCCGAAACCGCACGCCGCATCGGAACTCGCCGCCGAGCCCGGTTCGCCCGAACGGGTGAGCGACGTCGAGATCACCGGTCACATCGTCAAACCGCCGGAGCTGCCGCCGCCGGGATTGTCGACCCTCAAAGTGCCCGAAGGTTTCCGCATCGAGCAGTTCGCCAAGGATCTCGGCAACGCGCGTATCCTCGCGGTGTCCCCGGCCGGGAACGTTTACATCACCCGCCGCGAACAGGCCGATGTGCTCATGTTGAAGGTCGGCAAAAACGGCTTGGCCGACGGCAAACCGGTCCGGGTCGCCGCCCGCGCCGGGATGCACGGCATCTGCTTCCATAAAAGCCAAGTGTATCTCATCACCGTCAAAGAGATCTTTCGCGCCGACGTGAACGCCGACGGCGGCTTCGGCAAACTCGAGATGCTCCTCGCCGACCTGCCCGACGCCGGTCAGCACCACAACCGCACGCTCCAATTCGGCCCGGATGGCATGATGTACGTCTCGGCCGGTTCGACCTGCAACGAGTGCAACGAGACCAATCCCGAAAACGCGACGATGCTCCGGCTCTCGGCCGATGGCAAGACGTCGCGCAAAATCTTCGCCTCGGGGTTGCGCAACACCGTCGGCTTCGGCTGGCACCCCGAGACCGGCGAACTCTGGGGCATGGACCACGGTATCGACTGGCTCGGCGACGACGCCCAGCCCGAAGAACTCAACAAGATCGTCGAAGACAACCACTACGGCTGGCCGTACCACTACGGCGCCAACTCCCCCAATCCGCACACCGATCCGACCGCGGGGATCGAGAAATCGGAATGGGCCAAAGTCAGCGTGCCGATCGCGCTCGGCTACGTGGCGCATTCGGCGCCGATGCAACTGTCGTTCTACACCGGCACCCAGTTCCCCGCGATCTACCAAGGCGACGCCTTCGTTTCGATGCGCGGATCGTGGAACCGCAAGCCGCCTTCGGGGTACGAAATCGCCCGCGTCAACTTCAAAGATGGCAAACCGACCGCCATCGAACCGTTCGTCCGCGGCTTCCTCACGACGGAAGGCCAGCACGGTCGGCCGTGCGGCAATGCCATCGCCAAGGACGGTTCACTCCTGTTCACCGACGACCGCAACGGCGTGATCTACCGCGTAAGCTACACCGGCACCGAGAAAGGCGGCACCGCGCTGACACCGCCGGTGGCGCAAGCGCCGAAGCAAGTCAAGCTGCCGATCGCGATCGAAGCGCCCGAAACCAAATGCGATGGCAAGCTGACCGTGACCTCGCCGGCCTATAAGAATGGCGACCCGATCCCGGCGCGCTATTCGGGCTACGAGCAGAACGCCAGCGTGCCGTTGAATTGGACGGCCGGACCCGAGGAGACGAAATCGTACGCCATCTTGATGGACGACCCCGACGCCAAGGTGATGGAACTGCCCGTGCCGCACTGGGTCGCTTGGAACATTCCGAGCGAGACCAAAATTATCCGCGAAGGCGTGGCGAAGTCGCACCGTCTCGTCGATTTGAAGATGGTGAATCAAGGGGCCAACTACAGCGGCAAAGTCGGCTACGACGGTCCGCGCCCGGCGGCCGGGGATCCGCCGCACAATTACCACATCCAAGTGTTCGCCATCGACAAGAAGCTCGAGTTGCCGCTCGGCGCCAAGCGGGCCGACGTGTTGGCCGCGATCAAAGGTCACGTCCTCGCCAAGGGGGATCTCGTCGGCAAGTTCGCCCGGCCTCCGGAGCCGACGAAGCCGTAGGGCGAGATGATTTGCTCACCGGTCCCGTAGGGCGGGAGGAGTCATCGGAACCCGCCGCTCCGCGTTCCAGAACGCGGCGGGTTCCGGAGATTCCACCCGCCCCGCGCTTCCCTAAGATAACCACGTCCCCTGTTCCCTCGCCGTCTACGAGTCCCGCATGAGTTTGCTGTTGTCGGCCCGGTCCATCGCCAAGAGTTTCAGCCACCGGCCTCTGTTCACCGACCTTTCCCTCGACCTCCGCGCCGGCGAGAAGATCGGCCTCATCGGCCCCAATGGCGCCGGCAAATCGACGCTGTTGAAGATCCTCGCGGCCGTCGAAGTGCCGGATGCCGGGGAGCGCACGGTGGCCCGGTCGGCGCGCTTGGGCTACCTCCCGCAAGAGGACATCTTCCCGCCGAATCGCACGGCCCGCGAAGTGATCCTCGACGCGCTGGCGGACGACGACCTCGAAGACCACGAGCGCGAAATGCACGCCGCTATCGCGCTCACCAAGGTCGGCTTGGACGACGGCGATCAAATGCCCGACACGCTCTCCGGCGGCTGGCGCAAGCGGCTCGCCGTGGCCCGCGCCTTGGCATTGCGGCCCGACTTTCTGCTGATGGACGAACCGACCAACCACCTCGATCTACCCGGGGTCGTCTGGCTCGAGAAGCTCCTGCGCGCCGCGCCATTCGGCTATCTCGCGGCCACGCACGACCGGGCGTTCTTGCGCGCCATCGCGCCGGAGGTGATCGAAATCAGCCGGGTCTATCCGACCGGGAGTTTCCGCGCCGACGGAGGCTACGACAGCTTCGACGAGAAGCGCGAAGCGTTCCTCGAAGGGCAAGAGCGGCAGCGCGAAGCCGTGGCCAACCAAGTCCGCCGCGAGACGGAATGGCTCGGCCGCAAGGAGTCGGCACAGCGGAAGAAATCGCGATCCCGCATCGGCGAAGCGGCCGACCGGCGCGGTGTGCTCGCGGAGTTGAATTACCGCACCGCCGCGGCCGGCGCCGCCGGCATCGACTTCGACGGTACCGGTCGGCAGACGAAGAAACTCCTGACGGCGCAGGGCATCGGCAAGTCGCTCGGCGGCAAGCCGCTGTTCAAGGATATCGACTTGATCATCTCCCCGGGGATGCGCCTCGGCTTGCTCGGCGCCAACGGCAGCGGCAAGAGCACGCTCTTGAAGGTCCTCGGCGGTGAACTCGATCCGGACACCGGCACCGTGACTCGCGCCGACGGATTGCGCGCCGTGATCTTCGAGCAGGGGCGAACCTCGCTCGATCAAAACATGCGGTTGCGCACGGCGCTGTCGCCGAATGCGGACTCCGTTCTGTACCGGGGCCAACCGCTGCACGTCGCCGCCTGGGCGCAGCGATTCTTATTCAGCCCGCTCCAACTGGACCTCGAACTCAGCGCCCTCTCCGGCGGCGAGCAAGCCCGCGTCCGCATCGCCCAACTCATGTTGAAGCCCGCCGATCTTCTGCTGCTCGACGAACCGACCAACGACCTCGACATACCGGCGCTCGAAGTGCTCGAAGAGAGCTTGGCCGAGTTCCCCGGCGCGATCATCCTCGTCAGCCACGACCGCGATTTGATGGATCGCCTCTGCACCGAGGTCATCGGCTTGGACGGCAAAGGCGGCTCCAATTCCTACGGCAGCGTCGGCCAATGGCTGAGCGCATACGACAAAGCGAACTCGGTTTCAAAGGGCGACGACAAAGCCAAGGCGAAGGGCGAAGCCAAACCCAAAGCCAAGAAGTTGAGCTACAAGGAGCAACAGGAATGGGATGGAATGGAAGCGGCCCTGGCGACGGCCGAAGGGGAGGCGGCGCTGGCGGCGGCCGGGGTCGAAGCCGCGGCAAACTCCCCGCGCCCCGTCCTGACGGCGGCGTGCGCCCGCTCGGACGCGGCCCGGGCCAAGGTGGAGAAACTGTACGCCCGCTGGCAGGAGCTGGAAGCGAAGCGGAGCGGATCGTGAAGAACGCCGGCGCCACCGAAGGCCCGCTGCTGCAGTGGTTGCTGATGAACTTGCAGCCGATGAACCGCACGCGCATCAAGCAATTGCTCCAACACGGCCGCATCAGTGTCAACGGGGTGTCCGTCACCCGGCACGACCACGAATTGAAGCCCGGCGACAAGGTCGAAATCGGCAAGCAATCGACTTCGCCTCACCTCGCCCGGCTCGGGATCAAGATCGTCCACGAAGACGATTCCATCGTGATCATCGACAAACCCTTCGGCCTGTTGACGGTAGGTACCGACACGCAGAAGGTCGATACGGCCATCGCCCGGTTGAACGAAGCACTGGAACCGAGGCACGCGCACGCGTTTTTGGTCCACCGTTTGGACCGCGAAACTTCGGGGCTGCTGCTGTTCGCCAAGAACACCGATGTCCGCGACACGCTGCAAGAAATGTGGGAGTCGGTGAAGAAGCAATACCTCGCCATCGTGGTCGGGACGCCGACGCCGCCGGAGGGGATCGCCGAGAGCTTCTTGCTCGAAGGCCCCGATTTGAAGATGCGCAAGAGCGTCGATCCCGAAGCGAAACTGGCGCGCACGGGTTACAAGTTCGTCAAGCGCACCGGCCGCTACTCGCTGATGGAAATCGCGCTCGAAACCGGCCGCAAGCACCAGATCCGCGTCCATTTGGCCGACATGGGCTGCCCGGTCATCGGCGACGACAAGTACGGGTCGAAGCACAACCCGGCGCGGCGCTTGGGCCTGCACTCGTGGAAATTGGCCTTCCCCCACCCGGTGACCAAGAAGCCGATCGAAGTGGAGTCGCCGCTGCCCGCGGTACTCGCCGCGATCGTGTGAGAACTGGCGTTCTGATCGAGCGAATTCGCATCGCTGGCCGTCAGCTCGTGTTGGAGCCGTCCTCCGCACAGGAAAAGCTTTTCCATAGTTTCTTGATCGAGGGTGTGGCCCTCTACAAAATCCCCACCGTGGCGTGATACTGTCGCTCGGTTGGGGAGCTATGTAGAAGCGTGCGTGGAATGTGACCTTCGTGCTCGATGTGACCCGCGTGAATTCCGAGCTCGAGCGATCTCGGCATTTCGCATTCCGCCATGCGGAGAGTGTTTCAGTAACGCGTAGATTGCCGATTTCAGATCCGCGATCGCGCGTTGGGCCAAAGAGTACGCGTCGTCCATTTTGATATCTTTCAGGATCGGGTTACAGGCCGGCTGGCGTAGCTTCTGCCGGCACTGGCGAAGCACTATCGAACGCGCGCCGCCTCACCGGCCGCCCGCTTCGCCAGCGCCCCGTTCACTTCGCGCACATACCGCCGCGCCGAGCCGAACCACGGCTTCACCAAGTTGTAGTAGCCGATGTACCAGAGCGCCGCGACGCCGTCCATGAAGTCGATCTTCTTGCCTTCTTCGTACGAACGGCCGTAATACGAGATCGGCACTTCGTACGTGCGCGCATTCGTCTTGCAAATCAGCGCCGTGATCTCGACTTCCATACCGAAGCCTTTGCTCGTCAGTTTCAACGGCTTGATGACCTCGGCCCGGAAGGATTTGTAGCAGGTCTCGATGTCCGACATGTTGCGGTTGGTCAGCAGGTTCGACAGGGTCGTCAAACCGATGTTGGCGATGTAGTGCCGGTAATAGAGCACCCGCGCCGCCTTGCGGACCAAGAACCGGCTGCCGAAGGCGACGTCGGCGAAGCCGTTGAGGATCGGGGCGATCACGTCCGGAATCTCGGCGGGGTCGTATTCCAAATCCGCGTCTTGGATGATGATGATCTCGCCGGTGGCGAGTTCGAGCGCCTTGCGGATGGCCGAGGTTTTGCCGCCGTTCTTGGGCATGGCGTGGAAGTGGCACTTCGGTTCGTTCGCCACGCGGAGTCGCAAAATCTCGGCCGTGCGATCGGTGGAACCGTCGTCGACGATGATGATTTCCTTGACCACGGCCCCCAACGCGAGGACGCGCGTGATGATTTCGGAAGCGGTCTTCTCTTCGTTGTAGACGGGGATCAACACCGAGAGTTTGCCGGCGTGCGTGTGGTCTTGGTTCACCAAAGGATTCATCGGTTCGTCGGCTCCGGGGCTGGTTCGGGGAAGCGCGGGCGGATCACTTTCGCGGGGACGCCCGCCGCAATCACGTTATCCGGCAAGGGCTTTGTGACCACCGATCCGGCGCCGACGACAGTGCCTCGGCCCACGTCGGCGAGGATGATCGCGGCGCTGCCGACCCACGCCCCGGCGCCGATGGTCACGAGTTTGCGTTCGCCGCCCTGTTCGCGGATCGGCACGGTCGGGTCGTCGAACGCGTGCGTTTGCCCGCCGCTGGGGATGTGCACCCCGGCCGCGAGGAGGACATCCCGCTCCAAGTGGACCCAGCCCAAATGGCAGCGCGGACCGACGTAGACGTCCTCGTCGAGAATAGCACCCGTTTGGGAGCAGAGCGTGCCGAAGCCGATTTCGACCGACGAATGACAGCGCGTGAGCACCCGGGCCAAGAACGCGCGGCGCAGGAAGACGCCGGGCACTCCGGGGAACAGAGCTAACATCTGCGACGAGCCTTCGAGCGCGCGGTTCTTCCCGAGGCTGGCGGCGCTGAGCCAATACAGCAGCAGCGCGGGCAGGATGCAGACCGTGGCCGTCGCGTTCAGGATCGCTTTCACCAGAGATTTCATTGGGTTTCCGCTCGCGGAGCGTCGCCGTGAGCAAACGCCAATATTCGGCAACTTAATTAAGGTTTCTGAGTAATGCGATTGTGCATTTTCTGGTTCCATCAATTCACTGGAAATGAAATAATCAATC
>JAYTBD010000360.1:0-10782 GCA_043737155.1 Fimbriiglobus sp.
TGATGATGGAAATGAAGGAGGCCGGCCTGGGCAGCCTCCCCGGCGGCGGAGCCGAAATCTTCGACCCCGGCGTGCGCTCGGTGCTGTGCGAGCACAAAGCCGATGCGTCCGAGTGGATCAAGATCCACCGGGCCGCGCACAAGCTCGGCATCCGTTCCAACGCGACCATGCTCTACGGTTCCATCGAGAAGCCCGAGCACCGCATCGACCACCTGTTGAAACTGCGCGACCTCCAAGATGAAACCGGCGGCTTCCAAACGTTCATCCCGCTGGCGTTTCACCCGGACAACACCCGGCTCTCGCATATTCCGAAACCGTCCGGGCTGATGGATTTGAAGGTGATGGCGATCTCCCGATTGATGCTCGACAACTTCGCCCACATCAAAGCCTATTGGGTGATGCTCGGGATGAAGACGGCCCAGGTGGCGCTGAGTTTCGGCGCCGACGACATCGACGGCACCGTCGTCCACGAGAAGATTTACCACGAGGCCGGGTCGGATTCGCCGCAGGAGTTGACGGTGCCGGAATTGCGCAGGCTGATCGAAGAAGCGGGGCGGGAACCGATCGAACGCGACACGCTTTACAACCGGGTGGTGCGCGCGAAGCCGAGCGAGAAGAGTTGGCGGACGGGTCGGAAGCTGAGTTTGGTGTAGAGGTGGAGTTATCGGGATGCGGCTCGGGCACTGAGTCGGATGGAGTCCGCGACACCCAACTACGGCGAGAATTCATTCCGGAGAGCAACCATGACCCCGAATGTAATTCGCCTCACTTCAACCCTTGCGTTCGTCGCCCTTCTCTACGGCGATCTCCGTGCACAAGACAAAACACAATTCACCGTCCAGACCGCGAAGCCCCGCCAAACTTTCGACGGGCTCGGCGCGGGGGCCATCTTCTACGAGGGCCACATCACCAGCTTGGCCGCGCGCGAGAAGAACGAGAAGCAAGAGCAACTCTTCGACGACATGTTCACCCGCGTTCAAACCCGCTACCTGCAATTGATGATCCGCGAAATCCACGAGCCGAAAAACGATAACGACGACCCTTACACTCCCGCGTTCGAAGAGAAAGATTTCGACTATTGCAAACACACGGTCCTGATCGCCAAAGCCGCGCTGAAGCGGCGACCGGACCTGCAACTTTACGCCACGCTGTACACGCCGCCGCCGTGGATGAAAACGAACAACGCGGCGTCCGGCGGCGGCGAGGCCAAGGCCACGCTCAAGAAGGACATGGAACTGGAAGTCGCCGAGTACGCTTGGGCCTTTCTCGCGCACTTGCAGAAGAACGGGGCACCGATTCAATTTCTCAGCATCGCCAACGAACCTGACTGGCCGCATACCCAGCCGGGCTATTTCCTGACGGCCGAGAAACACGCGGCGCTGGTCAAAGTCGTCGGCGATTATCTCGACAAGATGGCGAAGAAGTTTCCGGAGGTCCCGCGCGTCAAACTCGTCGGGCCGAACACGCTGAGCGCGCCGGGGGCCGCAAAGGATTACTTGCCCCTCCTTTTGAAGGGCGCCGCCAAGCACCTCGACGTCATCGGTTCGCACGATTACGATCCGCGCGGCGACCGCTGGGGCGCCCTCCGCAAACTCGCCGACAAGCGGCCCGTCTGGTTGACAGAGTGGTGCGCCCGCAAGAAGGACGCGTCCCCCGGCATGATCGATTCGGCCACCGAGTATGGCCTGGCGATGCACGAGGCGTTTCAAGGCGGGGCGAACGTGTTCATGGCGTACGACTGGGTCTACCCGCCGCAGGACAGCGGCGAAGCGTTGATCCACGTGAAATGGGGCGACGACTACACGCTGACGAAGCCCTACCACGTCTTTCGCCAGTGGGGCGAACCGCTCAAGCCCGGCATGCGCCTCGTCGATGTCGGCGTCGTCGGCAAGGTCGCGGCCGGCGTGAAGGCCACCGCCTTCCTAACGCCGGACAATCGCACGCTCGTTGTCCACATCGTAAATAGTCAGGATAAAGCCGCGCCGATCGCGCTCAAGCTCACGGGCAAATTCGCCGGTGCCACCTCCGCCGAGCGCAAGCGCACGAGTGCCACCGAAGACGCCAAGGAACTTGCGGCACTCGAAGGTGTCGCGGGTAGCTTCGCCGAGAGCCTCCCCGCGCGATCGATGACGACCTATCGCATCGAATGTCCGGGTAGGTAATCGGGGGTTTGTAAAATATCGGTCTTGTTGGCCCGACGCGTTAGCGAGGGTCGGATGGAGTCTTCGACATCCGACACAAATCGCGTCGGGCTAACAAAACAAGTCACTCCGCCAGCTTCAACTTTCGCTTCACCTCGTCCAATCGCCCGAACTGTTTCCCTTCGTGCGTGCTTGCGTACAGCTTGATCGCTTTCGTGTACGCTTCGGCCGCTTCCTTGTTCATTTCCAGTCGAAAGTAGGTATCCCCGAGGTGATCCCAGACGACGCCGTTCTCGGAGACTTCCGCGAACTTCGTCGCCGCTTCCAACGCCTTCCGCGCCTCGGCGAACTTGCCCTTTTTGAACAGCACCCAACCGAGGCTATCGAGGTAGTTCGCGTTCTCGGCGTCCGGGTCGCCGGCTTTGATGCGGGCATCGCGGTCCAGTTCGATGGCCCGTCGGATCATCGTCTCGGCCTCGTCGAGCTTGCGTCCTTGGTCCGCGAGTTGATAGCCGAAGTTGTTCAACAGTTCCCGGTCGTCCGGGTCGGCGTCGAGCATCTCGCGCTGGATCGTCTCGGCTTTGGCGTCCTCTTTCAGCAGGTGCAACGCGTTGATTTGGGCGCGTCGCACCATCTCCAAGTTATCCCCTCTCGGATTGTCCTTCTCCAGCACGTCTTCCATTTCGCGGAGAGCCAGTTTGAACTTGCCGAGAATGTTGAATACCTCGGCCCGCTTGACGCGGATGTAGATGCGCCCGTCCAGCTTTTGGAGCACCGCGAGGGCCTCGCGTTCGCGGCCGAGTTCCGCGTAGGCGATGGCGGCTTCGGAAGCGATCGTGAGAGAAATGCTACCGTTCTTGAGGTTGCTCAGCGATTCGGCCACCGCCGCGATCTCGCCCCACTTCCGCTGATGTCGCAGGCAGATCACCACCATTCGCTGGTTCGCATAGATGATTTTGCGACTGCTCAAGAGCTGCAGCGCCGGCGTGAAGGTTTCCAATTGCCCGTCGCGCGTCGCCAGCGCCATGACCAGTTCCAGTGTGTCCGGGAACCGCGCTGTGCCCGCCTTGCCGTCGGCTTCCAATTGGCGGATCAACGGCTTGGTGAAGCCCTTGGTCGCCTTGGCCGCCTCGCTGAAGAAGCGGGCGCGCCGGAGGTCGGCGGCCGGGGGCGGAGGCAACGCCGGGGCGTCCTTTTTCTGGTCGTCGTAGAACCCTTGGGGCCGACCGGCGGTGAACAGTCGGTCGGCGATGCCGAGCAGCTTCTCCGGCAGGTTGGCCGACTCGTGGGCCTTCACCAGGATGCGGAAGTACTCGGGCTTATCGGCATGTTCGAGCAGCTTGGCGAATGCGCCATCGCCGGCGTCGGGGTCGCGTTCCAAAGTCGCGGCTGCGGCGAGCCAAGCCGGGGCGGCGTTAGCCAGGTTCAACTTCGCCATCCGGGCCAACGTCCCCGCGATCTCCTCGCTGCGGTTCGTTTTCTTCATCAACCCTACCCAGCGCTCGTACGGCGCGAACCCGGCGGGCCGTTGCTCCAGGTAACGCTCCAATTCTTGGAGAGCCTTGTCGGGTTCCCCTTGGGCCGCGAGACTTTCGGAAAGGTTCCAGTTCAACCGCGCGACCCCGGAGCGGTCGTTGGCCGCTTTCGAATCGGCGTACAAATCGCGGGCCGTTTCGAAGGCGGCGCTAGCCGAGTCGAACTTCCGCAAGCCTACGAGCGCTTGGCCGAGATCCTCGTAACACCGCGCCCGGCGGCGATCGAATTCCGCCGGCGTGAACAAGTCGGGCTTGAGCAGCGCGGCTTTGTTTGCGGCCATGATCTTGAGCTGTTCGCGCGCAGCCGTCTCACGGACCGCGTGGTTTACAGCTTTCTCCGCTGCGTTGCCGAGCTCCCGCAACAGGACGAGCCGGGCAGTGAAATCCTCCTTGTCCCGCGGACTGCTCACCGCTTGCAGAAAAGCCTTGGTCGCTTCGCCGTATTTCTTGCCGTCCATCAACAAGCGCCCGAGTTGCCGGGCGGTTTCGTAATCGTCCGGGTCGGTGGCCAACACATCGCGGGCCGTGCGGATCGCCGCCGCATCGCGGCCGAGGTCCGCGTAGACTTTCACGAGTTCTCGTTTCGGGGCCAGTGCCTTCGGGTCCTTCTGCAGCGCAGCTTTGTATTGCTTCATGGCATCGACGAGACGGTCGTCGCGGGTGCGCAGGAAGCCGAGGCCGAAGCGAGTCAGAGATTCGCGCTGCGCTTCTTCCACGGGGGTGAGCGGAAGAGCGGGCACGCGGACGGGTTTCTCCTCGCGAGGCGGAATGTCCGGTTCCCCGGCACTGGCGATTGGAGCGAACATGAGTAAAGGGAGCAGTGAATGCCGCATGCTCGCGAACCTTCTTTCTAACCACTATCCACTGACCACTGACCACTACTCGAAATGCTACCCCGGCGTCGCCGGCTTGTCTGCGCCGGGTGGCACCGTCGGCGGTTCCACATTCTCATGCGGATGGTGACCACCGCCGAGCGGGTGCTTCACCTTCTCCAGCACGTACGCCGCCCCGCCAACCGTTTTCTCCACCGTTTTCTCGACGCCCCGCTCGACCGCGTGCGCCACCGCTCCGACCGGCTTCGCATAACTCGGGATTTCGTCCACATCCCCGGTGGAGACCTTGCGGTTGGCCAGCACTTTGAAAAGTACGACCCCGCAGATCGCGGCGACGACCACCATGATCGCCAGCGGGCGGTGCTTGTCCACGGCCTTGATCGTTTCGACGAACTGATCGGTGAACCAATACGCGAGCCAGAACAGGAGATTCACACCGGGGATGGCGTACAGCGCGTCGGCGAGCAGGAACCGCGACACCGGCATGCGCAACACGCCGGCCATAATGAACACGGGCGTGCGGATACCGGGGGTCAGTCGGGCGCCGAGCAAGATCATAACGCCGCGCTTCTCGAAATTGGCTTCGATCTGCGCCCGCTTCGCCGGGGTCAGCAGCCGCTTCTGGACCCAAGGTTTCTCAAGCAGCCACGGACCGAACCAACGGCCGGCGAAGAAGAGGACGCAATCGCCGAGCACCACGCCGAAGATGCACAACGGCAGCATGATGTACCACTTGGTCAGCCCCGTTTTGGGCGGCACGACGTACGACATCGGCGCCCCGGCGATGGCCCCGACCATCTCGGCGCTGTGTTCTTCGGTGGAATCGTGGCCGACGAACGCCCCCGCGGTGACGATGGGGATCTCTTCGGGGATTGGAAAACCGAAGCCCGCGATGAGCAACGTGCCGAAGACACCGAGGTATTTGGACAGGGCGACCGCATCGAACATCGGGCCGAACTCCTGGAACGCGCGGCGGATCGGAGTAACGTACTACTTCCGCTTTCGCGGCGGTAGACCGCAAGTCGGACACCCGTGCCGCGAATAATAGACTCCGACTCTCCCCGGGTTCAACGTCTATGGCCGAACCGACACTCGAATTCACCGTCCGGCCGATCACCGACTCGCAGATCCTGCGCTGGGGTAAGGTCCCGTCGCCGGAGACCGAGACGGACATCGTCCCCGAGACGAAATTCCTGCAAGGCTCTTTGCCGCGCGGGATGGAGCTCTGGCACACCTTCCAAGTCATGCGCGAAATGATCTACGGCTTCCGCAAGCTGAGTTTCGTCGGGCCGTGCGTCACCGTCTTCGGCAGCGCCCGCTTCGACGAGCACCACGTCTTTTACAAACAGGCCCGGCTCATCGGGCGCAAGCTCGCCCAGAATGGGTTCACGATCATGACCGGCGGCGGGCCGGGGATCATGGAGGCGGCCAACCGCGGCGCCAAGGATGTGCCCGGCGGCCGCTCGGTGGGGTGCAACATCAAGCTGCCGATGGAGCAGAGGCCCAACCCGTACTTGGACAAATTCGTTGACTTCGAGAACTTCTTCGTGCGCAAGCTGATGCTGGTGAAGTACAGCTACGCGTTCGTCGTCTGCCCCGGCGGTTTCGGCACGCTCGACGAACTCTTCGAAGTGCTGACGCTGATTCAAACCGGCAAGCTCGCCGACTTCCCGGTGGCGCTGGTGGGCCGCGATTATTGGGGGCCGGGGATCGAGCAGATGCGGAAGTTCGTCGCGGAGAAAACGATCGACCCGGTCGACTTCGAGAAGCTGTACATCGGCGACGACCCGGGCGAAGTGGCGGCCCACGTGACGGGCATCGCGATGAAGAAGTTCGGCCTCAGCTACGGGGCGAAGATGCGCAAACGCTGGTGGCTGTGGGAGTGATCGTTCGAAAGCAGATTTGGACAGGATGAACAGGATTGTCAGGATGAAGATCGAAATCCCTGAATTCAATCCTGTCGATCCTGTCCGATATTGTCTGAGCTGTAATCCAATCCAATATCAAACGCGGCGGCGGAGTGCGTCAGCGCCCCGACGCTGATGCGGTCCACACCGGTTTTGGCGATGCCGCGGAGCGTCGCCAGGGCGACACCGCCGGAGGCTTCGAGAAGTGTGTCGGGGGCAAATTGATTTCGCAGCGCGACGCACGCGCGGAGTTGGTCGGGGGTCATATTGTCCAGCAGCACGATCTCCGGCTTCGCGGGAAGCACTTCCTCCAACTGGGTGATCGAATCGACTTCAACTTCCACCGCTAAGCCATCGTTGCCGGGATAGGCCCGGGCCAATTCCACGGAGCGCCGCACCGGAGTCGGCCCTTCGATCCCCGCGATGTGATTGTCCTTGATCAGGATCGCATCGTACAAGCCGATGCGGTGGTTCGTGCCGCCGCCCATGCGCACGGCGTACTTTTCGAGGAGCCGCCAACCGGGCGTCGTCTTGCGGGTGTCGAGGATCAGCACCGGCAACCCGGCGACCGCATCGACGTATTGCCGGGTGAGCGTCGCGATCCCCGAGAGCCGCTGCAAGAAATTGAGCGCCGTGCGCTCGGCCGCGAGGATCGAGCGCAGCGAACCGGTGACGGTGGCGAGCACGGTGCCGCGGATCACGTTCGAACCATCGGAGATTATCGGCTCGAACCGGAGTTGTGGGTCGAGCGCAGTGCAAACCGATTCCGTCACCGGCAAGCCGGCGATGACACCGGTCATTCGTGCGACGAAGTTCGCGGTGGCCCATTTGTCCGCGGGGATTGTGGCCAGCGAGGTGCGATCTCCGGATTCGCCGAGGTCTTCGGCGAGCGCGAGGCGGATCAGTTCCATCGCCGAAGTTTGTTCGGCGGCCGTCAAAGAGCTCATCGCTGCGTCGGCAGGATGGACGGGGAGTTGAGCAACTCGATGGCCTTGGCCACGGCGACGGATAACTGCCGCTCGGGATCGACCTCGGAAATGTGGGGTGCGACCCCGCCGCCGTTGATTCCGGCGCCGCGAGGGGTGTGCGCACTGGCGACCGACAGCACCAAAAATCCCGACTTGCCGGGAGCGTCGCCGGTGTCGAGCGAGTCGAGGCGGATCGGCGATTGCACGAAGCCTTTGCCGAAAGTCGGCAAACCCACGAGTGTCGCCCGGCCGTTATCTTTCAATCCGGCCGCGAAGATCTCGGCGGCGGACATAGTCTTGGTGTCCACCAGCAACACGACGGGCATATCGTAGGCGGTCATCCCCGCGTCGGATGAGAAGATGCGATTGTGGAACTCGGCCGCTTGGCCTTGGGTCGTCACGATGATCCCGCTCGGGAGGAAGCGCTGGGCCGCGGCGATGCATGCGGTCAGCGAGCCGCCGGGATTGCCGCGGAGGTCGAGAATCAGAGCTTTCATACCGCGCGCTTTGAGCGATTCGATGGCATCATCGAGTTCGCGCGCAGTCGTCTCTTTGAACCCGGCCAACCGCAGGTAGCCGATGCTCCCCTTCAAGATGTTGGCTCCGTATACGCTCGGCAACGGCGTGGGCAGTCGGAACATGACCCCGGGTTGGTAATCGTCGGTGGCGGCGAGTTCCAATTCGTGACCGAGCATCGAAGACGGGGCCTTCATCGCATCGCGGAGCAGAGTGGGAGTCGCGCGGTCCATCGGCTTGTCGTTAATCCGTGCGATGCGATCACCCTTCCGAATGGGACTGTGCAATGCCGCCCACGAATTCGGCACGATCGCGTCGAGGAACAAGCCATTGCCATCGAATGCGATCAGCAAGCCGTAGCTCGCCAGTTCGAGAATAGGCGATAGCAACTCGGCCTGGGGTCCGCTGGGTACGACATAGGCGGTGTATTCATCCAAGCCGGTGCACGCCCCGCAGAGCAGTTCCAGCACGATGGCGGACGGGTTCTTCACCCCGAGGTTCGCTTGCGCATTCATCACGACATCGCGGGCCACCCGGCGGACTTCGCCGGCGTTCGCGGGGAGTTTGGCCCGCCAGCCATCGCGCAGCGATTGCCGGAACTTCATCAATTTGAGCTCGCTCGCTTCGGGAATGTATTGCTGGCGGAACCCGGCGTCGGTGAGGGCGCGGTCGAGTTCATCCAGACTTCCGGACATCAATTTCTCAAAGGTGGCCTGATCCCGATCCACGTAGAGAGTTTGGATCTTAGTGAGGGCTTCCGTGTACAGGGTTAGGGCATCGGCGATGGGCAGCGTCAGAATGAACTGCTGGAACGCGGGATCGCGGTGCCGTTGGAGTTGGGCGACGTTGCGGAGGCAGAATCGGATCCGGTCGCGGAGTTCCGGCGTCGGTTTGCCGCCGAGGTAGGCTTTGAGATACAGGTCGAGGGCCGCGTCCCACTTCCCGGCTCGCTCCGCTTTTTCCGCTTCGGCTTGGAGCTTGCTCGAATCGGGACTCGGGGCCGACAACTTGGGTTGATCTTGGGCCGCCCGACCGGCGACCGCGCTCAGCAGTAACACTGCGAGGAGCAAACCGAACGGGCGTTGGAATGCGAGCATATCCCGACCTCAGGCGGCGCGAACTACGATCCGGTCCCGACGCCGTGGTGAGAGGAGTTCCACGGTCGAGGGGAATGATACCGCGCCGCCCGGTGGGGAGTCAAACGGTTGTTACGGAGGGTGACAATGAATTGGCGGGGAGCTCATCCCTCCGACTCCTTCTTCCACTCCTGCAACTTCCGGTACAGGGTCCGCTCGCCGATACCTAGCATCCGCGCGGCCTCTTCCCGATTTCCCTCGGCCAGTTCCAGCGCCCGCTCCATGTAAAAGCGCTCTACTTCCGCCAGCGGCCGACCAATCAGCGGATCGCTGCTCGCACTTAACGGCAGCGCCAAGCGTGGTCCGATCGCCGCAGGGAGTGCCAATTGCGCGGGCACGCCGAAGATCGCCAGCAGGCTTCCATCTTCGGGGAGGTCGTCCAGATTCAGCACGCCATCGCTGTCGAGGAGAATCATACTTTCAAGTAGGTTCCGCAGTTCGCGTACGTTGCCGGGCCAAGAATAGGTGGCGAACGCCCGCCAGATGGCGTCGGCGAGCAGCGTGATCTTCTTCCCGTACTTCGCGGCGAGATCCCTGACGAACGACGACACCAACAGCGGGATATCCTCGCGGCGTTCCCGCAGTGCCGGCAGTCGGACCACGCCGACTTTCAATCGTTGGTACAAATCGCGGCGAAACTCACCGCGTTCGACCATGGCGTCGAGGTCTCGGTTCGTCGCGGCGATCACCCGGACATCGACTTTCAACGGCTCGTTCGACCCGATTCGCACGACCTCCCCGTTCTCCAACACGCGGAGCAACTTGGCTTGCAGCGATGCCGGCATGTCGCCGATTTCATCGAGGAACAGCGTCCCGCCGTTGGCGTATTCGAAGCGCCCCTTCCGCAGTTTGTCGCCGCCGGTATACGACCCGGGTTCGTGGCCGAACATCTCGTCGTCGAGGAGGTTCTCGTTTAACGCGGCGCAGTTCATCGCCACGTAAGGCTTATTCTTCCGCGGGCTGTTCGTGTGCAGCGCCTTGGCCGCAAGTTCTTTGCCGGTGCCGTTCTCGCCCAAGATCAGCACCGGCGCCGGCGCCGGCGCATACGCTTTCAGCAATTGGATGACGCGGTGCATGCGCGGTCCGCTGCCGACGACTCCTTCGTACCCGAACTTCTCGTCGATCTGCCGGCGGAGTTCGGTGTGCGCTTTGGCGAGCCGGGTGCGATCCGCCGCTTTCTCCACGATGGCCCGCAGTTCGCTCAGGTCGATCGGCTTCATCAGATAATGGGTCGCCCCGAGCTTCATCGCTTCTTGCGCGGTGCGGACGTCGTTGAAGCCGCTGATAACGAGGACTTCCGCGTCGGGCAGCACTTCGCGGACTTGCCGGACGATGGTGAGTCCGTCGAGGTCGTTCATGCGCAGGTCGGTGAGGACGATGTCGAACTCGTCGGCGTCGATGCGCGCGGCGCCGGCCTTGCCCGACGTGGCCACGCTGACGCGGTGCCCCTTGCGCTCGAGGCTCTCCGCGATGGTCGCCGCCAGGTTCTGATCGTCGTCGATGACCAGGATCTTGGCCGGATCGGAGTCGTTCGCCATTCGTCATTCGCCCTTGGTCGCCGGGCCGCCGATGGTGTAATATAGCGGCTCTCCCGATGCAAAAGCAGGTGTCCCATGCGTTCGTTCCGCTCCCGTGCCCTCCTCTTCGCCGTCGTCCTCTCGGCCCTCGGCGGGGCGCTCATCGTCGCGCAATCGACAGAGACGAGCGGCCAGAAAATGGCCGGGGCCGCGACCAAACTCTCGGCGA
>JAYTBD010000361.1:0-1777 GCA_043737155.1 Fimbriiglobus sp.
CGTGTGGACTTGGAACTTGTTCCGCAGGGCTTCGAGCGCGGTCGTAGGGTCGAAGGTCCAACCCGGCCGCGGCGTGATCGACTTCGCCCCGGCCCCCGCCCCCGCGAAGTGCGGTTCGATCGCGGCGAGGGTGTCTTCCGACAGCAAGCACTCGGCCACGTACAGTCGTCCGAGCTCCTCGTTCAACTGGCTCTCGGTCACGTCCATCGCGGCGAATGTCCCGGCCGTGAGGTCGATCCAAGCGAGACCGAAATGACCGGACTTGGTCCGCGCGATCGCGGCGAGGTGGTTGGGCCGGCGCGGGTCGAGGAGTTCGTCTTCGGTAACGCTGCCCAGGGTAACGACGCGGGTCACTTCCCGGCGGATAATTTTCTTGCCGTCGTTGGGCGGTTCCATCTGCTCGGCGACCGCGACGCGATAACCCGCCGCGAGCAACTGGCGTAATTGGTGATCGAGCTTGGCGAGCGGGAACCCGGCCATCGGGTGCTCCTCGCGCTTGGTGAGCGTGAGGCCGCAGACCTTGTGGCAGACCTCCGCATCTTCGTCGAAAAGCTCGTAAAACTCGCCGTTTTGGAACAGCACGATCATGCCCGGGTAGGCATCCTTCGCGGCTCGGAATTGTTGCATCATCGGGGTCATGGGGACAGGATAGTCCCAGAGTGGCAAAGGTGAATCGGGAACTGGTGGTTCATTGCGTTCGGATCGATTTGTTAGCCGGACGCGCTAGCGACGGCTACGATGGGGTCCACTCCGTTTGTCCGGGCCACCGAGCATCCCATTCGCCGCCCTCGCTAGCGCGTCCGGCTAACAAATCGGCGGCAGCGTTCCGCTGGCCCGGATCCAAAGAAAGGGTATACTGCTGCTAGAGAAGAAGGGATCGATCATGGTTGGCATATTCATTCGCGACGAATGGATCGGTTCGATTGCGGATACCGATTTGCTCACGCGGATTCTTCTATCCGGAGTTCCAGTTGAGTTTCGGAGCGAATTGGGCACTAAACTCGGCTCGTTCAAGCCGGAAGTCCAAAAGTCACCGACACTGCCTTTGGTGCCCTGGGATCCCTCGATCACCCGAGAGGAACTGGATAGAAGAACCGCCGAAGGCGGCATTTCATTCGAGGAAGTCAAAGCCCGATTGGGGTGGGAAACGGGTGATCGCGATGTCGCTTGATTTCCCTTTCTACCAAGAGCTTCGTAGGCGCAATCATCGTGCCGCGAAGTGGTGGTTGATCGGAGATCGTCTGTATTACTTTGGGGCGCTGTGTGTGGTGTTGGGATTTCCATTTACACTGATTTCGTTGCTAACTGCGTTGCTCGATTCCGGCTGGAATTGGTTCTTGTTTTCAGCGAGCACATTCGTCGGTGGCGTATTGGTATTTCATCTCGGAGGGTTCTTGAAAGGGCTTTCTTACAGACTTGCCGAGCGCGATGGGATCTCTGTTAACGACTACTGACTGAGGCTCCAGTCCCTTCACCCCAACACCACCACTCGTCCCGTCTCATTCGCTTCGTAGATCGCGCGGATCAATTCCACACTCTTCCGGCCCTCTCTCCCGTCGACCTTCGGCGCGCGGTTCTCTCGGATCGCCTCCACGAAGTCGGCCAACTGCCGGCGGTGGCCTTCGTGACTAATCGCTTTCGGGTCGGCCGCGCCGCCGCTGGCACCGCTTTTCATCGCGCGGATGCGGGCGTCGTCGTCCGAGGGCGGGTCGAAATCCCACCTCACGATGTCGTCCTGTTCGATCTCGGCGGAGCCGCGATTGCCGTGGATGGCGAT
>JAYTBD010000362.1:0-4565 GCA_043737155.1 Fimbriiglobus sp.
TTCATGGGCTGGAATTCACTCCTGCGGCCGAGAGTCGCTCGGCCAATCTTTGGCGGGCGCGGCTCAACCGCATGTGGACGGCGGACGAGGCGACACCCAGTATTTCGGCGATGGCGGCGGTTTCGTAATCGAACGCATACCGCAGCGTCAATATTTCTCGGTCGGCGGTCGCCAACTCTTCCAGAATCCCACGGATTTGGGCGAAGGATTCTTCGCGCTCCATCTTGGCCAAGGGCTGATCGTCCCAGGCTTGCAATCCGCCGAGGAATTCGGGCGGCTGGGTCCCGTGGCGGCGGAACGAGCTTTTCGCATAATCCTCGGCCAAGTTCCGAGCGACCCGCAGAACCCACGCCCGCGGGTTCAATATCGTCTCATTGTTCCCTTGGCCTTCCAACTGTTTCCAAAAACGCAGGAACACTTCCTGCATGATGTCTTGGGCCGAATCCGCATCCATCCAACGGGCGTACGCCAATGCCCAAACCTCGCGGGAATGCGCCGTGTACAACGCCTCGAACTCGCTGCGGCGCAGGTCCGGCTTTCGCGGGTCGGGGTTCATAGGTGCATCTGCCACAGTTACAGACGGGTGACACGCCGGCTTCTAACTCCGAAACTCACGACATCAGGGCCAAGTTGTCGCGGTGGACCAATTCCGGATACGGCACCTTCCCGAGACGCTCCGCAATTTGGTCGGTATTCAGCCCCGCTAAGGGCAAGGCATCGACCGAAGAGTAATTGCTCAATCCGCGCGCGATCTCCGTCCCGTTCGCATCGCAAATGCTGACCAAGTCGCCCTTTCCGAATTCCCCGATCACGCCCAACACCCCGACCGGCAACAGGCTTTTGCCCGACTGAGTCAATGCGGTCTCGGCCCCCGGATCGACGGTGATGATTCCTTTGGGGCGGGCCGTCAATCCGATCCAACGCTTCCAAGCGGGAACCCCGTCCGACTGTGCCAGGAACAGAGTTCCGACGAGGTCGCCCCGGAAAACGGCTTCGAGAATTCCCTCGCGCGAGCCGTTCGCCATGATCACCGACCCGCCGGCGGAGGTGGCTAACCGCGCCGCTTTGAGTTTGCTCCGCATGCCGCCGGTGCCCAAGTGGCTCTTCGTCGCCCCGGCCAAGTCCGTGACACTCCGGTCGATTTCCGCGACCGAATGCAACAGCGTCGCCGAGGGATCGACACCGGGGTCGGCGGAGTAAAGCCCATCGACGTTGGTCAACAGGATCAGCAGCTTCGCTTGCATCAAATTGGCGACCATGGCCGCGAGTTGGTCGTTGTCGCCGAACTTGATCTCCGCAACGGACACGGTGTCGTTTTCGTTGATGATCGGCAGGCATTCGTATTCGAAGAGCGTGAGAATGGTGTTGCGGACGTTCAGATACCGGGCGCGGTTGTCGAAGTCCCCGGCCGTGAGCAGAATCTGCGCGGGCAGGATCCCGTGCGGGGCGCAGCACTCTTGGTAGATCTGCATCAACGCCGTCTGGCCGATGGCGGCGCAGGCCTGCAGATGGGGCAAATCGGTGGGCCGTTTGCCGAGGTTCAACTTGCCGACGCCGGCGCCGATGGCCCCGGAACTGACGAGGACGACCCGCCAACCGCGTTCTCGGACCGCGCGGATTTGATCCGCTAACGAAGCGATCCGGTCGCGGTCCAGAACACCCTGGGCGTCGGCGAGTACGTTCGTTCCGACCTTCACAACGACGGTGCCGGGACTTTCGAAAAGCTGTGCGCGCATCAGTCCCCCCGCACGGGTGGGATAATCTTCGCGGCCGCGGCGCCGTCGAGGACGAACTGCACGGCGATGCCGGCGAGGACCAGCCCCAGCACCCGGCCGAGCACGTGGATGCCCGTGGTGCCCAATCGCTTTTGAATCGGCTCGGCCAAGCGCAAGGTGATGAAGCAGACCAGACCCGTGAGGACGATGGCGATTTGGACCATCGCGGCTTCGCTCCAATCTTGGGCCTTGGCGGTGAGCACGGCGACGGTGGACAACGACGCCGGCCCGGCGAGCAAGGGGATCGCCAAGGGGGTGATCGCGACATCCGAAGAGGCTTCGCTTTCCTTCATTTCCTCCGGGTCTTCTTGGGTGCTCCGCTGGGCGCGGATCATATCGAGTGCGACGACGAAGAGGATCAGCCCCCCGGCGATTTGAAACGCCGGCAGGGTCAAACTCAAGTAGTGGAACAGATACGTTCCCCCGGCGGCGAATGCCATCAGCGCGATCGTCGCCGCGATACACGCGGTCCGGGCCGTCCTTCGACGGCGGGCCGGATCGTAACGCGCCGTCAGCGAGAGAAACGACGGGATGATCCCCGGCGGATCGACGAGGAAGAGGATCGAGACGAACGCCGTGGTCGCGAAATCCAACATATTGGGGAGTGCGGAATTCGGAGTGCGGAGTGCGGAATCCAGAAAGGGTACAAATTCGACTCGTCAAACCCATCCTTCTGCCATTCCGCACTCCGAACTCCGCACTCCGAATTTCCTCAGGGCGTCCAGTCGTGTTCGGGGCCGACCGCGGCGCAGAACTCGGCGAGCAGCTTGGCCGCGTTCGATAGATCGTCCAAATGCACGATCTCCACGGGGCTGTGCATATACCGGTTCGGGATGCCGATCAGTCCGACGGCCACGCCCTGCCGGCTGATTTGCATGGTGTTCGCGTCGGTGCCCGTCGCGCGTGGTGCCCCCCGGATTTGGAACGGGATCGCGTTCGCCGTCGCCGTCGCTTCCAATAAATCGAAGACCCGCGGGTTGATATTGGCCCCGCGGAACAGAACCGGGCCCGCACCGCATTTCACTTCGCCGAGTTGTTTCTTGTCGCTGCCCGGCGTGTCGGTCGCATGGCAGACATCGACGGCGATCCCGACGTGCGGGTTCACGGTATATGTAGCCGTCGTCGCGCCGCGCAGGCCGACTTCTTCGGCGACGGTCGAGATACTGAAGACGCTCGCCCGCAGCTCCCGGCCCTGCAACAATCGCAGAGCTTCCATCACGACCCAAAGACCGACTTTATCATCCATTGCGGGCGATGCGGCCAAGCCGTTGCGGAGCGGCCGATACCCGAGGACGAACGTCACGGCGTCGCCGCAGCGGACGACCTTATCCGCGTCCTCCTTATTTTTGAAGCCGAGGTCGATCCAAATATCGTGGAACTCGGGGACCTTCTTGCGTTCCTCCGGCGTCTGCAAGTGGATCGCTTTGCGGGAAATTACGCCGATGTGCGGACCCGACTTCGTGTGCACGGCGAGGTATTGGCCGATGAGCACCTGCACATCCCAGCCGCCGATGGGTTGGACATAAATGAAACCCTCGGCATCGACGTGCTGAACCATCAACCCGATTTGATCGCAGTGCCCGGCCAGCATGATCCGGAGAGCGTCGGCCGGTTGACCCACCGGATGCCGGGCGGCGAAGACGTTGCCGTGCGCATCCGTGGTGACGGTGTCGCTGAACGCGGCCGCGCGGTCGCGCACGACGGCTTGGATCGCCTGCTCAAACCCGGACGGGCTCGGCGTATCGAGGAGCTTCTGCAGGAAAGCGTGCGACGAATCGTCCATGGTCTGCTTGGTTGGAGTGCGGAGTTTTGGACAGGATCAACAGGATTTGCAGGATGGACAGAACTCGTGACGGACTTCATCCTGTCACTCCTGTTCATCCTGTCCAAAAGCATTTTGCAAGGACTTCGAGTGGAAACAAGACGGACACGCGACCGGAGGGTAAGCTGATCGCACCTTCAGGAGCCTCTCCATGCATCCCGATCCGACCGTCCCCGATCCGTCCGTGGTCCTCGATCTCGTCTCGGCGTACCGCAAATCGAAGGTGCTTTTCACCGCCTGCGAACTGGGCGTGTTCGATGCCCTCAAGCAGGGCCCGACGAGTGCCGTGGAACTCGCCGGGCAGTTGAACTGCCACCCGGACGCCATGGAGCGATTGCTCGGCGCCGCGGTGATGCTCGGATTGCTCACCCAGTCCGACGGCCGCTTCGAGAACGCCCCGGCGGCGACGGCGTACCTCACGACCGACAGTCCCCGGCGGATGCTCGGGTACATCAACTACTCGAGCGCGGTCCTCTGGAAAATGTGGGACAACCTGCCGGGGGCCATCCGCGAAGGGACGCACCGCTGGAAGCAGACGTACGATCTCGACGGGGCGATCTTCTCGCACTTCTTCCGCACCGACTGGCAACGACACGAGTTCATCCAAGGGATGCACGCCTACGGGCTGATTTCGTCGCCGCGCGTCGTCGATGCGGTCGATCTCGCGCGGTTCAACACGTTCGCCGATTTGGGCGGGGCGACCGGGCACCTCACGGTCGCGGCGTGCCGGCGCTGGCCGAATCTGCGCGGGATCGTCTTCGATTTGAACGAGGTCATTCCGATCACCAAGGAGTTCATTCCGGCGGACGTGACGGATCGCATCGAGGTGATCGGCGGGGATTTCTTCGCCGATGCTTTGCCCGAAGCGGACATCTACGCCCTCGGCCGGATCATTCACGATTGGAGCGAGCCGAAGATTCGTCTGCTGCTCGGCAAAATCCACGCGGCACTGCCCACGGGCGGCGCCG
>JAYTBD010000363.1:0-1772 GCA_043737155.1 Fimbriiglobus sp.
GGCCTCGTCTGGGATCGCAGCCAAGTCGTATTGGCGAAAGTCTTGAAGATCGAGAAGCATCCGGACGCGGACAAACTCAAGCTCGTCACGGTCGACTACGGGCAGGCCGAACCGAAGATGGTCGTCACCGGGGCGCCGAACATCGCCCCCGGCGAATCGGGGATGAAGGTCGTCCTCGGCCTCCGCGGCAGCAAGTATTTCTACACCGACAAGGACGGCAAGAAGGCCACGTTCACCCTGGAACCGAAGGCCCTCCGCGGCATCATGAACGATGCCATGTGCATGTCGAACTTCGAGCTCGGCATCGCCGAGGACCACGACGGCATCATCCTCCTCGACGAGGGGGACCCCGCCCCCGGCACGCCGATCCAGGACGTCCTCGGCGACGTGATCATCGAACTCGACGTGCTGCCGAACATGGCGCGGTGCCTCTCGATACTCGGCGTGGCGCGCGAAGTGGCGGCGCTCACGGGCGCGGTCGTGACCGAGCCGGCACTCGACTTTCCGAGGGTCGCGGAATCGGTAGTCGGGAAAGTAACCGTGCGGATCGACGATCCGAGACTCTGTGCGCGCTACAGTGCGACGCTGCTACGGAACGCCTCGGCGGGAGCCGCCCCGCGCTGGATGCGGTCCCGATTGCAAACTGCCGGGATGCGTCCGATCTCGGCGGTCGTCGACATCACGAATTACGTCATGCTCGAACTCGGCCAACCCCTGCACGCCTTCGACTTCGATGTGTTGGTGAAACGCGCCGGCGGCAAGGCGCCGACGATCATCGTCCGTAGCGCCACCGCCGGGGAAAAGCTGGTGACGCTCGACAAAGTCGAACGGATACTCGGGCCGGAGAATTTGGTCATCGCCGACGGCGTCGGGCCGATCGCAATCGCGGGTGTGATGGGCGGTGCTGACACCGAGGTGTCAGCGAGTACGACGACGATCTTGCTCGAGAGCGCCAGCTTCGATTTCGTCAGCGTCCGCAAGACCGCCCGGCAGTTCAACCTCTTCAGCGAGGCGAGTACCCGCTTCAGCAAAGGCGTCCCGGCGGCGCTGGTCCCGCTCGCCGCGGCGCGAGCGGGGCAACTGCTGCACAAGCACGCCGGGGCCGAGGTGTTGGCGGGCGTCGTCGAACAGTATCCGACCCCGCAGAAGATCGAACCGATCACACTCAATCGCTCCGAAATCGGCCGGGTGCTCGGCTTCGACATCCCCGATGGCGAAGTCGAGCGCATCCTGCTCGCCCTGCAATTCCAGCTCGCGCCGACGCTGTGGGGTTGGACCGTCACCGCGCCGGCGACGCGTTTGGATTTGCAATCCGGCCCCGCCGATTTGATCGAAGAACTCGCCCGCGTCTCGGGGTACGACAAACTCCCCGAGCGCTTGCTGGCGACGGAAATGCCGATGCCGACCGGGAACCGCCGGCTCGCGCTCGAACAGAAATTGCAGGACCGCCTCGTCGATCTCGGGCTGACAGAGTGCATCACGTATTCGTTCACGTCCGCGGACGCCGAGCGCAAGCTCGATCCGAACCCGGCGGCACCGGGCGATTACGTGACGCTGCTCAACCCGATTTCGCCCGAGCGCTCGGTGCTGCGCCGCTCGCTGTTACCAGGCTTGCTTGAGGTGGCATTGCGGAACTTGGCTTCGACGGACAGCATCGCCCTGTTCGAACTCGGCCCGGTGTATCGGCCCGCTCTCGCTCAACTCCCGGAAGAGCCGCAGCGTCTGGCAATCGTAATCGCAGGACGACGCAACTCCGCGACGTGGAACGAGGT
>JAYTBD010000364.1:0-4555 GCA_043737155.1 Fimbriiglobus sp.
CGGGTGAATCCGCGCGGAGGTCACCCGACCGCTCACGCGGTCCGGCTCGCCTTCATTTCTTCGCGTCCATCTCGTCCAGCCACTTCGCAATGATCACCGCGTAATACGTCCCGCTCATGGTGCTCGCCTCACCGGGCTTGCTCGCGGAGCCGCCGTCCTTATTGCGGTGCGACGCGATGAACTTCCGCAACCGGGGGATGTCCTTCGGTTTCGCTTCGAGCATCTTGAACGCCCGCACGACGCGGTAGGTGCTTTCGATGTCGGAGGTTTTCTCGCCGAGCTTGCCCCAGCCACCGTCGGTTCGCTGGTTCGGCGCCAGCGTCTTGCCGAGCTTATCGAGCCGCTCGACGACCCAATCCTTGTAGCGATCGGCCGACTTGAGCCGCAACCACGTCACGAGCTCCGAGGCGTTCACTCTCGCATCACCCGCGGCGATCTCGTGCTCCGCCTTGATGAAATCCCGGAGCTGGCCGAGGTGCAGATTCTCCGAGCCCCACGCTTCGACCGCCGCGGCGACGATCCGCACTTCTTCGAAATTCTTGTGGCGCGCCAGCACGTATCCGAGCGCCTCGGGGAAGTCTTTCCTAGCCACGCCGACTTCGCACGCCACGATGATCCCGATACTCGTGATCGTGACATCGGGCTTGCCACCCGGCTCGGCAAAGGCGCCCGATTCTTTGTCGTAGCAACTCAATACGAACTTCCGAAGCTTCTCGATCTCCGTCACCTTCACGCCGAGCGCTTTGAGCGACTTCACCGCCCCGTTCGTGGCCCGCAGGCTCGGCTTGGCGTCGGCCGTGTTTTTGAAAGCACCGCTCTCCTTGTCGCGGAGCCCTTCGATGAAGGCGATTGTAGCTTTCTTTTCTTCAGGGGAGACTTCACCCCCCAGCCCCCTCGCCGAAGCGGAGAGGGGGAGCAGGACCAGGATCAAAAGTCGGATCGCGCGCATGGGTCAGGCTCCTTTGGGGCGGAAGGCCTTCGCCACGGCTTCGTGCGTCGTGAGGGACGGCCCTTCGATCAGATCGACGCAGTACGGAATCGCCGGCATCACCGCGAGCAGGCAATCGCGGATCGCGGCGGGTTTCCCCGGCAAGTTCACGATCAGCGTTTTGCCGCGGACACCGGCCGTCTGGCGGGACAGGATCGCCGTCGGCACCGCCTTCAAACTCTCGGCTCGCATCAGCTCACCGAAGCCGGGCAAGAGCTTCTCGCAGACGGCTACGGTCGCCTCGGGGGTCACATCACGGCGTGCCGGACCGGTGCCGCCGGTCGTCACGATCAAGCAGCAGCCCTCGTCGTCGGCGAGTGCCCGCAGCGTCGATTCGACGTGCTCTTGCTCGTCCGGGATCACGCGCGCCACGGGTTCCCACGGGCACGACAGCATCTCGCGCAACACCGCCTGCACGGCCGGGCCGCCGAGGTCTTCGTACTCCCCCCGGCTGGCCCGGTCGGAGACGGTCACAATGCCGATGCGGATCGGTCCGATCATAAAGTCTCATTCGCGGGCGGTGTGAAATCTCAATCACCAGCATAGCCGCGAGTCGAGTAGAATCATCCCGCCGGTAGAATTCCTGCACTCCGGATGCGGCCCGGTCGGACAATATTCGGGGTTTGCACCTTGCTCCCATCCTTCAGCTTCCACTCGGCCGGGTCGTTGATCTTCGGCCGCGATTGCGTCGATCAACTCGGCGACATCGCGGGTCGACTGAAGGCAAAGCGAATTCTGATCGTCACCGACCCGAACCTCGTGAAAGCGGGGCTGGTGGATCGCGTGTTGACTCCGCTGAACGCGGCCGGCGTGACGTGCGAAGTCTTCACCGGCTGCGTTCCGGAGCCGCCGGTCGAAGTCGTGCACGCCGGGGTCGAGGCGGCCCGCGCGTTCAAGCCCGATGCCCTGCTCGGCCTCGGTGGCGGCAGCAACATGGACGCGGCCAAACTCGTCGCGATCGTACTCGCCCACGGCGGCGACGCCACCGATTGGGTCGGCGATAGCCGGGTGCCGGGGCCGGTCTTCCCGCTCATTTGTGTCCCCACGACCGCCGGCACCGGGTCCGAAGTTTCCGCCGCCGCGGTGTTCACCGACACCGCCAAGAAGATGAAGGTGAGCACGCTCAGCCCCTATCTGCGCCCGGCATTCGCGGTCGTCGATCCCCTGCTGTCAGTCGGCTGTCCCAGACAGGTCACCGCCGATTCGGGCATCGATGCGCTCACCCACGCCATCGAGGCTTACACGGCCGTGAATCAATCCGAGTTCCTCAAACGCCCCGGTGGGCCCTCGGTTTATCAAGGCAAGAATCCGCTCGCGGATGCGATGGCGTTGGAGTGCATCACACTCGTCGGCAAGTACCTGCAGCGGGCCGTGGACAACGGCCACGACCTCGAAGCGCGCGATGGGATGGCACTCGCCGCGACGCTCGGCGGTCTCGCGTTCGCCAACGCCGGGGTCGCGCTCGTCCACGCCATGGAGTACCCCGTCGGTGGTGCGGTCCACGTTTCCCATGGCGCCGGCAACGGACTGCTGCTGCCCTATGTGATGCAGTATCACCTCGAATGCCGGGAGCATGAGATCGCTGAAATCGGCGAGCATTTGTTCGACAGCCACACGGCGGAAGGGGCGATCGCGGGCATCGAACGTCTGCGACGAGACATCGGCATTCCCCTCCGCCTCCGCGATCTCGGCGTCACCGAGGACATGCTCCCCGGCTTCGCGGAGAAAGCCTTCGCCATCAAGCGGCTCATGCGGGTGAATCCGCGGATGCCCGAATCGGCCGACGAAATTCTGGCCATCTACCGCGCGGCGTTCTAACCTCCCAGCATGGTTCGATTCGCCGTCGGTCTGGCCCTGCTCGCGGCGCTCTTCGCCGTGCAGGGGGAGCGCGCCGCGCGGGCGAATGGCCCGACCTTTGACGAGGCCGCGCACTTCGCGGCCGGGTATTCGTACTGGCACACCGGCGACTTCCGGCTGAACGTCGAAGACCCGCCTCTCGCCAAACTCCTTTGGACGCTACCACAGGTTTTGTTCGATCCGATCCCCTTTGCCCCACCGCCCGAAGAGTGGGACGCGTCCGCCGAGTGGGCCATCGGCAACCGCGTCGTCTTCGACTCGGGCCGGAGTTGGGAATCGCGGATCGTCCCCGCCCGCCGCATCAATTTGTTATTCGGCATCGGCGTCGTGGTAATCGTGGGGATTTGGGGTCGGCAACTCACCGGCAATCCGGTGGCCGGGTGGGTCGCCGCCGCGTGCGCCGCGCTCGATCCGAATCTCGTGGCCCATTCTGCGATCCTCAGCACCGATGCGGCGCTGACATTCACCGTGTTGCTCACGCTGTTCAGCGCTTGGCGATTTCTGCGCGAGCCGGCACCGTGGCGGCTCAATGCTACGGGGATTGCATTCGGACTCGCGTTGGGGGCGAAGTTCTCCGCGGTGGCGCTCGTCCCCGCAATGCTGGCCGGACTGCTCGCATTCACGGTGAGCGGTAGGACACGCCCGCAATCCTTGCTCGGTCCCATCGTCCGCGTGGCGACACTCGCGCTGATCGTCATAGCGCTGCTCTACTTCGTTTGGAATTTGCCTTCGTGGGGGCAGGGATTGAAGTACCAGCTCGTCCGCGAGCAGTTCAATTCCGCTTCGTACTACTTCCGGGGCGAAATCGATTCCGTCGGCTGGCTCGGTTATTTCCCCGCGACACTTGCTTGGAAGCTGCCCCTCGGCATCTCGCTCCTCGCACTGGCAGGGGTGTTGCTCCGTCGTCCGCAACACGACCCGGCAACGTGGTTCGTCGCGACGACTATGACGCTATTTTTTGCGGCACTCGTACTGGCACGGGTGAATCTCGGCATCCGGGTCGTCTTGCCAATCCTGCCGTTCGTGTACTTGCTCGCGGGTCGATTCGTCGCGCCCGGCGGCTGGCGATACCTGTACGCTATCGTCGGCATCGGATGGATGATCATGGCCGCGCACCGAGCCAGCCCCTATCCGCTGACGTACTTCAACGAAGTTTCCTCGCATGATGCACACACTCTCCTCGGCGATTCCAACCTCGATTGGGGCCAAGGACTGCCCGCGCTCAAGGAGTGGATCGACCGCGAACAGCCCGGCCCGATCTATCTCTCGTACTGCGGCACGGTACCGCCCGAAGCCTTTGGCATCCGCTACGAACCGCTGCCGGGGTACGGCCGAGTCGGTCCGCCGAACGGAGAGCGAGTGCCCGAGAACGCGGCGCGGGTGATTCTCGCCATCGGCGTCGGCAACTTGCAGGGCACGTATTTGAATCCGCCGACGATGTACCACTGGTTGAACAGCCGGACGCCGATCGCCCGCTTGGCGGGTTGCATCTGGGTCTATGACCTGACCGGCGATGCCGAGGCTTTGGCCAAGATCCGCATTCTCGCGTCGGTGAGCCAATGACGCTCCTACGCCTTGCGCTTGTCACCATGCTCGCGGGGATCTTGTTCGCCGCGGTGCCGAACTGGTTCCCGCCCCGCGACTTCGTCGAGTACTACTCCGCGGCGAAAGTCTTCGCCGGCGGCGATCCGTACGACGGCGCTCAGCTTC
>JAYTBD010000365.1:0-1772 GCA_043737155.1 Fimbriiglobus sp.
CGAGGATCAGGACCAGAATGAAGAGCGGAATTGGAGGCGAAACCCTGACGTCTTCATACCTGCCCCGTTCTCCCCTGGTGCCGCATTCCGAAACGGCCATTCGATGGCGGTGCTGGAGGCTCCGACGGTGGAAACGGTCCTGCTACCCGGTCCGGTAGTCAAACACCGGCGTTTGCTGATCCAATCCGCCGACGGCCGCAACATCCTCACGGCGATCGAACTGCTCAGTCCGAGCAACAAGACTCCCGGCAAGGACCGCGATTCGTATCTCGCCAAGCGAAGTGAATTTCTCGGTGCCGGCACGAACTTGGTTGAGATCGATCTTCTGCGCGGCGGGAACCGGTTGCCCTTCGGGCGGCCCCACCCTCCGACTACGGACTACTACATCCTTGTCTCAGCCACGGAGCGTCGGCCGACGACTTCGATCTGGGCGTTCTCGGTTCGGCAACCGATGCCCGTCTTCGGGATCCCGTTGTCGTCCGAACTCGGCCATGTCCCATTGGACCTCAACCGCTGTCTGGCATCAGTGTATGAAGACGGACGCTATTCATTGACGGACTACTCCAAACCGGCCGTTCCCCCGTTGAACGCGCTCGACGCGGATTGGGCATCCTCACTCCACACTAAACCCGCCAAGAAGAAAAAGAAGTAGGTTTTCTTCCGATGATCCAAATACCCGCGCTGCGCTTCGGCAAACCGTACACCAGCCTCGACAAGGCCACGCTGACCCACCACGTCACCGGGGAACCGGTCGCCGAGGTGAGCCAAGTCACCGGCAGCCAGATCGCCCGAGATGTCGGCGGCATGGAGCGCGCCCACAAGGAACTCCGCGCCATCCCCGTCCGCGACCTCTTGGGAATGTACAAGAAGGCCGCGGATTACTTCGTCAACGCCACCCTCCCCTGCGGCGATGCGGAACTGAGCTTCGACGATTACGTCCGCAATCTCTCGGCGACCACGGGTAGCCCGATGGTCTTCTGCAAGCGGAACGCGCTCAAGGTGCATTACGTCCTCGACAACGTCGAAGAGGTCATCGGCGGTTTGACGCGCGGGCTCGACGTCGAAGCGTTGGACAAAGGCTACTCCACGAAAACCGGCCGGATGCAGGCGTTCTACCCGACTACCAACGTCTTCGGCGCGGTACTCCCCTCGAACTCCCCCGGCGTCCACTCGCTCTGGGTTCCGACCATCGCTCTCAAAATGCCGCTGCTTTTGAAGCCAGGACGTGAAGAACCGTGGACACCCTTCCGCGTGCTGCAAGCGTTCATCAAAGCCGGCATCCCGGCCTCCGTGCTCGGCTTTCTCCCGACCGACCACGCCGGGGCCGCCGACATCCTCCGGCTGTGCGGGCGCAGCATGGCCTTCGGCGACGACCGCACCATGGCCCCGTACAAGAACGACCACCGCGTCGAAATCCACGGCACCGGTTACAGCAAGATCATCTTCGGCGAGGACATGGCCGACGACTTCGAGCGCCACCTAGACATCCTCGTCGAATCGGTCGCGGCCAACGGGGGCCGGGCGTGCGTCAACGCCTCCGCCATCTGGACGCCGCGCAACGCCGACAAGATCGCCGACGCATTGGCGAAACGGCTCGGCTCCATGAAGCCACGCGCGTGGAACGACCCCGATTGCGAGATCTCCGCGTTCGCCAAACCCGAGGTCGCCGAGGCTATCGACAACATGCTCGAAGAGGGCTTGAAGACGCCCGGGGCCGTCGATGTCACCGCGAAGTATCGCGGCGGACCCCGCTTGGTCAAGGAGGGTCGCAT
>JAYTBD010000366.1:0-1769 GCA_043737155.1 Fimbriiglobus sp.
CGCCGGACGGCGATCTCGACGCCGGCGCCGACACCGAGCACGTACCGCTTACCGAGGCCGTGAAGCGGAACGCGCTGCCGGATAGGCTATAGCCATTAGTGACTGTCAGATCGGCAACGCCGTCGGAAGAAAATTCCGAGAGGCACGGCACCTGCATCGGGTAAAATGGCACCGCCCTTTCCCGATGGAGAATCTCCGATGACCCCCGATCCGAACGATGTGGTGAAAGTTTACTCTGGCCCGCTCGAACTCGTCGAGGTGTTCCAAGGCATTTTGGCAGAAGCCGGGATCACGAGCAACGTCGTCGGCACCGAATTGGTCGCCAGCTTCGGCTCGGCCCTGCCGGGTTCGACGGAACTCTGGGTCCACCGGTCCGATCTGAACCGCGCCGAGGCGATCATCGCGGGCGAAATCAAACCCCGCGCCGAGCGGCCCGACTTCCCGCGCCCGACCGACGATCCGAAGCCCGGCTATGCCCCGCACCGAAAACAGCCGCACGTGAATCCCGACCCGCGGTCATGATGGGACGCTCGGTTTCGGGTCTGTTCAGCCGGTTCGTCCGGTCGAATCCGCGATCCGTCGACCGCGCGCCTTAACTCCCTTACCGGCATTGGTCAGTTAAGCGATCGGGAAACGAGTTAAGCGTTTTGGCATCGAGTTCACGCGAGGGTGTGTGCATTCTCGCTTAACTCGATTGGCGCGGCACGCTGTCCGTTCCGGCTCGCACCTGTTACCCTACTGCCTATCTCCCACTCCTATTCAGGAAGTCTCCCCCATGAGCCGATCGCTCTCCGCATTGCTGTTGCTGTTCGCCGGTCCGCTCGCGCTCGCCGCCGATTCCAAGCCGGGCGTCGGCCCCGCTTACGAAGAAGAACCTTTCGGCACCGCGCCCGAAGTCAAGGATCCCAAAGACCCCAAGAAGATCCTCCGGCCGGAATCCAAAATCACCGCGTTCACGCTCATCAACAAGAGCGGCGCCAAGGTGAAGATCATCACCCTCGGCGGGGCGGTCGCGGAAGTCCACGTCCCCGACCGCGACGGCAAGTACGCCGATGTCGTGCTCGGCTTCGACACGATCGACGGCTACCTCGGCAAAGACAACCCGTACTTCGGCTGCATCACCGGCCGCGTCGCCAACCGCGTCGGCGCCGGCAAGTTCAAGCTCGACGGCAAAGACTACACGCTGCCCACGAACAACGGCAAGAATTCGCTGCACGGCGGCGAGTTCGGCTTCGACAAAGCCGTCTGGCGCGGCGAGCCGAGCCTCGGACCGAAGGGGCCATTGGTGAAGCTGACTTACTCCAGCAAGGACGGCGAGCAGGGTTACCCCGGCCAACTCGATTGCGTCGTCACTTATACTTGGACGAACGCGAACGAGCTCGTTATCGACTACGCGGCCACGACCTCGAAGACGACCGTCGTGAACCTGACGAACCACAGCTACTTCAACTTGGGCGGGCATAGCAGCGGCCAAATCTTCGACCACACGCTCGAACTCGTGGCCGACAAATATACCCCCGGCGACGCCGACCTGCTGCCGACGGGCAAGATCGACCCAGTTAAGGACACGCCGTTCGACTTCACCAAGGCGACCAAGATCGGGGATCGACTCAAGGAAGTCAAAGGCGACCCGGTCGGCTACGATTTGAACTTCGTCCACGGGGACAAACGACTGGCGAAGCCGAAGCTCGTCGCCACCGTGATCGAACCGAAGAGCGGTCGGAAGCTGGAAGTGTTGACCACGGAGCCGGGCGTCCAGTTCTACACGG
>JAYTBD010000367.1:0-4539 GCA_043737155.1 Fimbriiglobus sp.
CCGCCCGGAATCGATCCACGGCGGGTTGACGCAAGACCAACGGGACCGCGTGATGCGCAAGTTCCGCGAAGGCAGCGTCCGCGTGCTCGTCGCCACCGACGTGGCCGCCCGGGGGTTGGACATCGACCACCTGTCGCACGTGATCAACTTCAACGTGCCCGAAGCGGCCGAAACGTACGTCCACCGCATCGGCCGCACCGGCCGCGCCGGCCGCGAAGGGGTCGCCATCACGCTGGCCGAACCGCGCGAACGGTTCTTGCTACAATCGATCGAACGCCTCACCGGGCGCCGGTTCAACACGCCGACCGTGCCGACGAAGGCCGACCTCGTGGCGCGCCGCCTCGAACGGACGCGCGACGATATCCGCGAAGCGCTGACCACCGGCGGCATCGAAAAGGCCCAAGCGCTGATCGAACCGCTGCTCAAAGATTTCAAGCCGGCCGAAGTGGCGTTGGCCACGGCGGCGCTCCTCGTGAAACTGACCCACCCGGCCGACGACGGCCCGGACATCCCGTCGCCGCACATGCCGCAGAACCGCCCGGTGCCCGGCGGCTACAACAGCGGCGGTCCGTCGCGGCCGCCGTTCGGACGCAACCGCCCGATGGACAACCGCCCCGGCCCCGGTCGCCCGCGTCCGGGGGGCTACAGCAGCGGCCCGAGCAATCAGGCGTCGAGCATGACCAAGGTGTTCATCGGCGCCGGCCGCGAGACGGGTGTCGGTCGCCGGGATCTGATGGCGACCTTTGAAAACGAACTCGGCCTATCGACCAAGGACATCGGCGACATCGATGTGGCGGATCGCTTTTCGCTCGTCGAAGTGTCGGGCGAATTGGCCGACCACGTGGTCTCGTCGCTACAGGGCGTCCGCTTCCGCGGCCGCTCGGTGGTGGTCCGTTTGGACAAGGCCGGCACCGCGGTGTGAGCCAAGCCCGATAGAAAACGCACAACGCACCGGCTCTCAGGCCGGTGCGTTTTTTGTCATCGTGGAATACAGCCGTGTCAATGGAACACCCGGCGCTTCAGCGTGCCGCCGCTGACCTCGTGCACCGGCGAGATGACCAAGAACGCCGAGTCGTCCTTCGACATCACCAGCGCTTCGAGCCGCGTCAGTTCCAAGCGCGTCACGATGCAATACAGGATCTCCTGCTCGGTGGTCGAGTATCCGCCGCGGCCCTTCAGCACGGTGACGCCCCGCCCGAGTTCGTTGAGGATCGCCTCGCGGATCTCGGTGTGCTTCTCCGAGACGATCATGACGCCGTTGTAAGCTTCGATGCCGTGCAGCAAGTAGTCGATCGTCTTCGACGCCGTGAAATACGTCAGCACCGAGTACATCGCCGGTTCGACGCCCAAGGCAAACGCGGCCAGCGCGAAGATGAGCACGTTCAACCCGAGGATGATCTCGCCGACGGTGGCGAAGGTGCGCTTGCTGAGGATGACCGCGAGGATTTCGGTGCCGTCGAGGACGCCGCCGTTGCGGATAGCCAGCCCGACGCCGGCGCCGACGAAGAAGCCGCCGAAGAACGCCCCGAGGATCTTCTCGTCGGTGGCGCGCGGGAACGGGATCGTTTCGACGGCGAAAGCCAGCAACCCGATGGCGAGGAAACTCTTGATCGCGAAAGTCCGGCCGATCTGGCGGTATCCGATCAGGACGAACGGGGCGTTGAACAGCAGGAGGAACAGGGCCAGCGGCAAGCCGGTCTTCTCGGCGATCAGCATCGAGATGCCGGTGACGCCGCCGTCGATGAAGTGATTGGGCAGCAGGAAGCAATCGATGCCGAGCGCGGCGATGAAGGCCCCGGCCGCGAGCCAGAGGTAACTCCCGAGGGAACGGATCACGCGCGGCCTCCGGCAAATGGGCATTCTACGGAGGCCCAATCGAGTTAAGCGAGAACACACACACCCTCGCGTGAACTGACCGCCAAAACGCTTAACTCGTTTCCATAACACTTAACTGACCTTGCCCGACAAGGACTTGTGTCGACACGGGAAAGCGGAATTCCGGGGGTCGGGTCAACTGAACAGGCCGAATAGCCGTTCGAACTCGGATGGGCGCGATTTTGCTGATAGCTGATCGCTGAATGCCGACTTCAATTTCGTTTCTTAAGGTTTCGCACGGGTCAGTTGTCAGCGATCAGGTATTAGCAATCAGCCAGGAAGATGCCGAAATCTATTGTCGCACACCCCCCGTCGAGTTGGCCTGTCCCGCGTTTCCCGGCTGCGTTACAACCATCGAACGCGGCGGGACGCCCCCGTCGCAGTGGCAGGAGCCGCACATGATCCGCAAGCAGCAGGCCGTGGTCGGGGCCGTCGTCAGTTTCGGGTTGGGGCTGTCGGCGTGGCTCACGTTCATGCCCGGCCGGTCGGACGCGGGGTGAACGCCGGCGGGTTGCCCGCCCACGTTCGGCGGTTCGCCGAGCCCGTTCCCGCAGTCGATGTACGACTACCCCGGTTATCTGCCGAGCACCCCGCAATCGGCGCCGCCGCGTCCGGCGTCGTCGCAGCGCGTCAGCATTCCCGGCCCGGACGAACTCGGCATTCGGTTGCCGGAGCAAGCGGTGGTGCCACCGCCGGATCAATTGGGGATCGAGTTGAAGTGAGACGTTAGGGGCCGGGTAGGGTAGAATACCAAAGGACAAACGATAGATGGGTCGCGCCGTGTATTCTGGTGAGCGAATATGTCCGCCGCACCGACTTTCGAAACCGGGTCCGATTCCGTGACTCATGCCAAACCGCCGTTCCTGCGCCGGGTGCAGATCCGCGGTTACAAGAGTATCGCCTTCTGCGATGTGACGCTGGAACCAATGACGATTTTCGTGGGTCGCAACGCTTCGGGGAAGAGTAATTTCCTCGATGCGCTGGCGTTCCTGCGTGACGCGATGGAAAAAAACATCCCCGAGGCCGTCAGGCAGCACGGCGGGTGGTCTTCGATCTTGTGTCGAAACGCGGAAGACCGACAGATAGCATTCGAGGTTGAAGTCGGGTTCGAGACCGGTCGCCCGTTCGAGCGTGTCGGCGAAGATTTCAAGACGATCACCCCGTTTTCTCCATTTCAAGGTTCGGTAGTGCCGGCCCTCGAAGGATTTACCTTCAACGGTATCTACGGCTTCGTGATCGAAGCCGGCTCGAACGATTTGCCAATGGTGCTTCGGGAGTACCTCCGGTTCCCCGATCAGGGCAGTCCCGCCAAATTCGGATTCGAGGCGAATCGCGGGAGGGTCTCGTACAACTGGAAGATAACTTCGGAACCGACAACCGGCCCGTTTATCGATCCGCCCGAGATAAAGTTCAATCCCTCTCGTACCGATCGGTTGTTCTTGAGCGCGATCGGGAGCCAGCCTTTCGTTGAGGTGGCGGACGGGCTGCGATTCACCGGGTTCTACAACTTTCAACCGGAGGCGATCCGCCAGCTTCAAAAGCCCGACCCCGGCGCAATTCTAGCGAGCGACGGCAGCAACCTCGCCAGCCTAATCGAGAGCGTTCGTGAGATCGATGAAACCACCATCCCGCGGGTGGAGAAGTATTTGAAGGCAATCGTAAACGAAATCGACGGGTTCGATGTCGTTCATTACGGCGACTACGAAACGGTTCGATTTCAGCTGGACAATAGAAAGTCAGACAAACTATCGGAATTCGACGCGTCCAGCATGTCGGACGGAACCCTGCGAGCGCTGGCTGCTCTCATGGCCTCGTTCCAAATCCATCTGCCATCCGGTCCGTCCGTCGTCGGTATCGAGGAACCCGAGACGGCGCTGCACCCCGCCGCCATGCGAGCACTCGTGGCAGCGATGGACGAAGCGACCCTGAGAACGCAAATCATCTTGACCACGCACTCGCCGGACTTGCTCGACGCGCCCGAGGTGAAACCCGCCAACGTCCGCGTCGTCCGAATGATCCATGGTCACACGGTTATCGGCCCCGTGGACGAAGCCAGCGTGAGCATCGTCCGGGACCATCTCAGCACGCTCGGAGGATTGGAACGAGAGAGGCAATTGGAGCCGGACTTCGATGACCTGCAACGGCAAGCCAAACTTGCGGGACAGGAGCCTTTCCACCGATGACTCTCTTCGTCGCACCGATCATAGAGGGAGAAACCGAAGAAGGTTGCGTCAAAGCTCTCCTCGCAAAAATCTGGCGCAAACTTCTTCTCGTCCCCGATCTCGAACCGCTTGCCGTTCTGGAGCCGATTCCCGCGAATCGCTCATCTTTGGTCAAGACTGATCACCCTGAATTGGGGAAACTCGTCGAGCGAGCCGTCCGCGTCCTAAAGTCGCGGTTACGCCACGATCCGAGCGACCGCGGATTCGTTTTGATATTGATCGACACGGACGATAAATGCCCAGCGGAATTAGGGCCGCAATTGCTGTCCAGAGCCAAAGCCATACGGACGGACGCCGACATCGTCTGCGTCTTGGCCAAGCGCGAATTCGAGAACTGGTTCAAGGCGGCAGCGGCATCGTTGGCGGGTGTCATCGGTTTGCCAGACGACTTAACCGTGCCGCCCAATCCGGAAGTGGGCAGCGGAGACATCTGGCTCACGCA
>JAYTBD010000368.1:0-1760 GCA_043737155.1 Fimbriiglobus sp.
GAGACGGAAAAGCACTTGTTCCAGCTCCGGTTTCAATCGGCGACCGACCGCCTCGAAACCCCGAGCGAGATCAAGAAGGCCAAGCACGACATCGCCCGCGTCAAGACCCTGCAGCGCCAGCGCCAACTCGTGTCGCTCGGCAAGCTCGGCGACGCGGACTTGGCGGCGCAACTGGCCGGCCTGCAAGCCAAAATCGAACTGCCCGGCAAGCGCCGGTTCAAGCGGGCCATCGTCCGCCTCGAAGCGATTCAAACCGAACGAGCGGCCCAGAAGGGGAGCGGTAAGTAATGGCGGACACCAGCACAGCCCAGGCGACCGAAGCCCCGAAGACCTCCGACGGCCGGCTCGTCCTCGGCATCGTGACCAGCGACAAGATGAACAAGACGCGCCGCGTCGAAGCGCAGCGCCTCGTGCGCCACGCCAAGTACGGCAAGTTCATCAAGAAGCGGACCATCTGCTACATGCACGACGAAACCAACGAATCGCATTTGGGCGACACCGTCGAGATCCAAGAATCACGGCCGCTGTCGAAGAACAAGCGCTGGACGCTGGTCCGGATTCTGACGAAGGCCCCGAGCCGGACGGTCGCCAACCTCGAAGGCGCCGTCGCCGGCAGCCAGTTGCCGACCGACGCCCCCGCCAGTAAGTAAACAGACCGGGTATCGCCCGGCCAATTAGGATCGAACCATGATTCAGATGTATTCCTACCTCGACGTGGCCGACAACACGGGCGCCAAAGAAGTCATGTGCATCCAAGTGCTCGGCGGCACCAAGCGCCGCGTCGCTTACTTGGGCGATGTGATCCGGGCCAGCGTCCGCAAGTCGCTGCCGGGCGGCGAGGTCAAGAACGGCGACGTGATCAAAGGTGTGATCGTCCGCACGAAGATCGCCACTCGCCGCGAAGACGGCAGCTACGTCCGCTTCGACAGCAATGCCTTGGTGCTGCTCGACAACGACAACAACCCGCGCGGCACCCGCATCTTCGGCGCGGTCCCCCGCGAGCTGCGGGCGAAGTTCAACAAGATCATCAGCTTGGCCGCCGAAGTTGTCTGAATCCAATCGACGTCGGGTTTTCGATACCCGGAACCCGATCCCCGATACCCGATGGTGTTGAGATGTTCATCCGCAAAGACGACCTCGTGGCGATCCTCGCCGGCGACGACAAAGGCAAGCGCGGCAAAGTCCTGCGCGTCCTCCGCGAGGAGGGCAAAGTCCTCGTCGAGGGGATCAACAAAGTCTACCGGCACTTGAAGCCGTCCAAGCGCAATCCGCAGGGCGGTCGCTTGTCGAAGGAAATGCCGGTGGCGATCTCGAACGTCGCGCTCATCGACCCGCAAACGAACACCCCGACCCGCGTCGGCATCCGTTTCACGGCCGACGGCACCAAAGAACTGTTCGCCAAGAAGAGCGGGGCCACCATACGCCTGATCGCCAAGGCGAACGCCAAATACGCACCTGCTAAGTAATCGCTCACTCACCGAGACCCGGACCCCGCCCGTTGCAATGGGTGGGAATTAGGTCGCCCTAGGAATTTCGATCATGGCTCGCTTGCTGGACAAGTATTCGAAGGAAATCGGGCCCGCGCTCGCCGAGAAACTCGGCCGCACGAACAAGCTCAGCTTGCCGAAGCTCAAGAAAATCTGCTTGAACATGGGCGTCGGCAAGGCGCTGCAAGACAAGAACCGCATGACCGAGGCGGCCGAGCAGCTCACCTTGATCGCCGGGCAGAAGGTCCAAGTGACCAAAGCCAAAGTCGCCAT
>JAYTBD010000369.1:0-4526 GCA_043737155.1 Fimbriiglobus sp.
GGATGAGGTCCAATCCCGCGTCGGGGATCTGCCGGGCGACGAAGACTTTGGGTTTGGGCATTGGCACCTCGTTGACCCCGTGTTGCCCCGGGGGTAAAATCCGGTCATGAACTACTTGGACTACATCACCGTCGAGGCGGACAAACGGAGTGGTCAACCCTGTATCCGGGGCCTGCGGATGACCGTCCGCGATGTGCTCGAGTATTTGGCCGGCGGCATGACCCCCGAAGAGATCGTCGACGACTTCCCCAATCTCACGTTGCTCGACATACGCGCTTGCCTGGCGTACGCGGCCGATCGTGAACGCCGGCAGTGTGCTAGCTGCGCATCAGCGTGAAGTTTGCAATTGGCACTCCATCGCGGACCAACGCGTAACCAGCGGCTCTGACTTTCCGAGCAATCATCTGAGCGGGCGAGCGAAAAAACCAATACTCATCACCCGGTAACGCCATCCGCTTGAGCCTGATCCAGCCGGCATGCGCAGCATGCTTGCGGAGCTTGGTTTCGATCACGTCCAGATCGAGCTTTTCGACGAGCCAAGCTTGTGGAATCATCCGGATCGCCTCCTTCACTTCACCAATTCGTTCAGCGAGTAATACGCCTCCGCGTGCAACAATCCCTGCCCTTCGGCCGACTTCACGCCGTTCAACTTGAAATCGTACACCCGGCCGACGCGACGGTCGGGCACGTCGATGCTCACCGTCTTGCCGTCCGCCGAGACGCGGATGGCCGTGACCTTCTCCGGTTGGGTATCGGTCTCCGGGCTGCCGTAGCTGCTGAAGTAGACGTAGGTGAATGACTTCACCGAGAAAGCGTCGGTCTTGGCGACGCAACTGAGATCGAGCGGCTTGGTGAAGGTGAAGTCGAACCCGGTCTTGGTCAGCTTCACGCTGTGCACTTCCGTCGGCACCTCGCCGGTGAACGTGAGGCGCTGCAAGCCTTGCGGTTTGCCGCCGAGCGATCCCCATCCGCGGTTCGTTTGGCCGACGTACAAGCTGCCATCGGGTCCGAAGGCGAGGCGGTTCACCCCGCACTGGAAACCGCCGCGGAAGGGGAAGCAGGCCCCTTGATAGACGCCGTTGACCTTCTCCAAAGCGACCCGCATCACGACGGCTTTGGTCTGATCACCGACGAACACTTGACCCGCAAAAGGCCCGAACTTCCCGGCCGTGGTGTCCCACTTCGGCTCGCTCACCGATTGTCCCATGCGGCCGTAGGGGAACCAGATCGCGGGGCGTTCGACCTCGGGGAATCCCTTCGGCGCTGTTTTGCCCGGCGCCGGTTGCCCATCGTACAGCATGCCGCTCGGCACCTTCTCGGACCGCTCCGCGAACGGCGAATCCTTCAACCAGCGCAGGCCCGCTTGGTGCCCGTAGAACTTACCCTTTTGAATGTGAGAGAGTTTGTTGCTCGCGCACCATTCCCCTTGATTGTCCGCGTAAAACAGATCCCCCTCGGGACTGACTGTCACTCCGTTGGGCGAACGCAGGCCGTAGGCGAACGGTTCCGTCTTGCCGGTCTTCGGATCGATCTTCATGCACCAACCGCGGAAGGCCCCCTTCGCTTGGTGACCGCTGCCGAAGCCGACGTTCAGTGTCACATACATGTCACCGGCTTTGTCCACCGCCGGGCCGAAGCAGTATTCGTGGTAATCGCCCGAGACACCCCAAGAATCGGAGACGGTGTTGAACTCGTCCGCGACGCCGTCGCCGTTGGAATCGATCACCTTCGTGAGTTCCGGCCGTTGACCCACATAGACGGTCTTGTCGTCGATCACGTGCAAGCCGAGGGCTTCGTGCAACCCGCTGGCGAACTTGGTGAATTTGATGTCGGCCGGGTTCTTGGAGGTCGGATTGGACACCGACCAGATCTCGCCGCGGCGCGTGCAGACGAGCAACTTACCGTCGGGTCGGAAGGCGAGTCCTCCGACTTCGAGGACGCAATCCGTCGGCTCTTGGATCGTGGTGATTTCGTAGTGCTTCGTTTCCCCGGCAGTGCCCGGCGTGGCGACCGGTGAACCGGTGCGCGGGAAGTCTTTCTCATACTGCGTTTGGATCTTCTGCGGCAGCGTGTCGGGCAACTCCGGTGCGACGATCACTTCCCACCCGCCGGCGTACTGGCACACCTTCAACAGCAACTGGTTCTTGCCCGGTTTCAGCTTCAATTGCGTGAAGAACTGATCCGGGGCCGCGGCGCGCTCGTGATCTTCGTAGAGTAATCGCGCGCCGTTGAACCAGAGGGACATGGTGTCGTCGGCCCCGAGCGAGATCGGCAACCGCCCCGCTTCGGCCGCTTCAAATTCGTGATAGAGGTAGACCACCGCATCGTTGTTATCGTCCGGGATGATCGACTTGACGCTGAGGATCTTGCCGAGTTCGAACCCCTTAAAATCTTGCCAACCGAACTTTCGCTCGTTCTTGCCGATGAAGGTCGCCTTCAGATCGACTTCCTTCTCCGGCGGGTATTTCACGTCGATGCCCTTGCGATCCGGGTTGTCGAACGGCCCGGCGAAGTACCACTTGCCCGACAAGTTCGGCAATCCGAATGACGCCAGCGTCGCTCGCGCGGTCTCGGCGCGGGTGGCCTTCTTGACGTAATCCGGCTTCGGCTGGGCCAGCGAGGTAGTGCAAGTCAGGAGGACGATTGCAAACGGGGCGAGGAAAGGCATTCGCATGGTGGGGCGGTATCCAAAGTGGGGAACGGCGAGCCGAGTTGCGTGAGCAACCGGGTGTTCAGCGGGGGGTGGGCAGACCGATCCAAAGGGCTTCAAATTCGTGCTGAAACTTCGCGATCAAGTTGCGGTCGTCGGTGTCGATGATGTTCTCTTCGTTATCCGCGGCCGCGCCGCGCGTCCAATTGTAACTGCCGTTAAGCAAGCGCCGCCCGTCAAAAATGGCGAACTTGTGGTGCATATGGTACGGCGATTCATCCACGATCAACGGGATCCCGGCCCCGCGGAAGCGCGGCACATCCGACCCGGCGTCGTAGGCTTTCTCGTTGTCGGTGATGATGCGTATCTTCACGCCGCGCTTGTGGGCCGCGATGATCGTGTTGCTGATACGGTCGTCGGTGATGGTGAACACGCAGATGTCGATGGTCCGCCGCGCGTTGATAATGTGATTGACGATCATTCCCAAGCAGGCGTCGCCGGGGCTGAAGCAGGCCGCGGAACTCTGTCCGCTCCCGCCGGTGTTCTCGGTCGGGACAATCACCTTCAACGCGGCTTCGAGGAAGTCGATGACCTCGACGCCGGTGGGATCGGTCACCGCTTGGCGGGCCGCCTCGAACACCCGGTTGCGCGCGACATTCAGCTTCTGTTCCGTCGTGACGTTCTTCTCGGCCCATGTCATCAGCGTCTGGCGCTCGGACGCGCTGAGCTTGTGATCCACGAGGAACTGGCGGAGCATCGCATCGAGTTCGGCGGCGTTCATGGAGAGATCCGGGAGTCGCGGACTGGACGGAGTGATTATCCCGAGTGGGAGCGGCGGGGGCAATGCGATTACGAGAACCCATGATAAAGAGGAACACGGATGACACGGATGAAGCGGGATGGAGAGGATCAGACACAGGCATTGGCTCCGATCCTCTTCATCCCGCCTTTCATCCGTGTGATCCGTGTCCCGCTTGCGACTCGTATAAACACCCCATGAGCATCACGGCCAAGAACGTCAGCAAGAAATTCGGCGACTTCGTCGCGCTCGACGGCGTCAACGTCGAAGCGCCGACCGGGGCTCTCGTCGCCCTCCTCGGCCCGTCCGGTTCCGGCAAGACGACGCTGTTGCGGATCATCGCGGGGTTGGAAGCCGCCGATTCGGGGACGGTCTCCTACCACGACGACGACATCACGAACCAATCGGCGAAGGAACGCAACGTCGGCTTCGTGTTCCAGCACTACGCCCTTTTCAAGCACATGACGGTGTTCGAGAATGTCGCCTTCGGCCTGCGCGTCCGCCGCTGGAAGGATGATCGCGTCAAGGCGCGCGTCGAGGAACTGCTCCACCTCGTCCGGCTCGAAACGATGTCGCACCGCTATCCGTCGCAACTCTCCGGCGGCCAGAAGCAGCGCATCGCATTGATCCGCGCGCTCGCCCCGGCACCTAAGGTGATCCTGCTCGACGAGCCATTCGGCGCCCTCGATGCAAAGGTGCGCACCGAGCTGCGCGCGTGGCTCCGCCGTTTCCACGACGAGTTCCACGTCACCAGTTTGTTCGTGACACACGACCAAGAGGAAGCTTTCGATGTCGCGGACAAGATCGTGATCATGAACGCCGGGCGCATCGAGCAATCGGGCACCCCCGAGGAAGTGTTCAATAAACCGGCCAATGCGTTCGTCATGGACTTCTTGGGGAACGTCAACATCTTCCAAGCGCAACTGAAAGACGGCCGGGTGCTATTGGGAAATGTGGAAATGCCGGTCGAAAGCGGGCGAGTCCACGAAACCGGGTCGGGAACCGCCGCGGTGTATGTGCGGCCGCACGAACTCGATTTGGATCGCACCGGGGCTGTGGGTAACTGCATCCGGGGCA
>JAYTBD010000370.1:0-4526 GCA_043737155.1 Fimbriiglobus sp.
GCGGTACCGCTCAAAGTGCGGCTTCGCCTCGGTGGGTTGCGCGCGGGCGAATCCACAGGGGCGTCGGAAGGGCTGGGCGGAACCGTCTCAAGACGTGGAAATTCTAGCGATCTCCCGGTATCGGCAATGGACTCCTCGCCCGTCCACACGCCGACTTCTCACGGGCGCCGGTACTTTCGACAGTATCGGGCCTACTGTAATCCGAATGACCGAACCCGCGACCGCCGATCTGGAACGCCGCCCGCCGGCCCGCGCCGTCCGCGCCGTCGGGGAAGTCGTACTGATGCTGCTCGCCTTCGCGACCGCTTGGCCGTTCGGGTCCGTCGAGCCGTTTTGGGAAGCGATCGCCACCGGCGGAGTCGCACTCTTGGTCGGCCTATGGGTTCTACACGGCGCGCTGATCCGCCGCTTCAAACTCCGCTTCGACGCCCCGGCCTCGCTATTGTGCGGATTGATTCTGCTTTCCGGCGTGCAACTCATGCCGCTGCCGCCGGGGGTTCTGCGGGTCGTCTCGCCGTCGTCGGCGCATTGGCACGGGACGATGCGCCCGTCGACCGCCGAACTCCTGCCGGGGGAACTCGATGCCGTCGCCCGGCCGACCTCCTTCCCCATCACGCTCGATCCGACCGCGACGCGCCTCTTCTCCTATCGGATGATCGCCCTGTTGGCGGTCTATCTGGCGGCGCGGAATTGGCTGGCCGACCGGGAATCGTTCCGCCGCTTGGCGTGGGTCGCCCTGTTCGACGGCGTCGCCCTCGCGGCCTTCGCCCTCGGGCAATACTTCTCGTCCGCGCCGACCGTGATCTACTGGAGCATCCCCACGGGCGGGCAGGTCTTCGGCCCGTTCGTCTGCCGCAATCATTACCCGGACGCCATCGCGCTTTGCGCCGGCTTGGCGGTCGGCATCATGGTGACCAAACGCGCACCACCGGCGCTCGGATCGAGCGACGAGGCCGGACCCGGTTCGATCGGGGACGAACTCCGAGAGATGGTCACGGCCCCGCTGCAATTACTCCAGGAACCGGCGGTACTCGCGGCCGCGGCCGCCGTCGGCTTGATGCTCGTGAGCATCCCCTTCAGCCTTTCCCGCGGCGGGATGCTCGCGCTGCTCGCGGCGACCGTCGGAGTCTTCCTCATCGCCCGCCTGCGGCGCGGACTCTGCGGCAATCGCACGACGGTCACCGCCGCAACCGCCGTCGGATTGTGCGTGGTCGCATGGTTCGGATGGACACCCATCGAAAAGCGCTTCGACGAAATCGGCTCCGGGCGCACCATCGACGACCGCACCCCCCTTTGGAATGCGAGCTTCCAACAACTGCCGGGCTTTTGGCTCGCCGGCGCCGGCAACGGCACGCATTTGCGGATCGAACCTCTGGGCCGCGACCCGTCCTCCGGCACTACCATCGTGGTCGACCACGCCCACAACGAATATCTCGAAGCGGCGATCGAAGGCGGTGTGATCCGCTTGGCCATTACCGTGGCAATTCCTGTAATCGTGTTGATCTCGCTGGCGCGCAGTTACCCGAGGCTCCACGCGCGCAGCGCCGGACCGCTGATCCTCGGCGCCGGCTTCGGGATCGCGGTCGTGGCGCTCCACGCCGTCACCGACTTCGCCCTGCACCTGCCGGCGGTCTCTTTGCTCGCGATCATCGTGACCGCGTATGCGATGACGGCGGCGAACGACGCCGACTTCCAACCGGTTCGCCGGCGCACCCCGGAGCCGGGCGCGGGGCCATTCGCCCCGGTGGTCGTCGGAAGCCTCTTGCTGCTGATGGTACTGCTGACGTGGGAAGCCCACCGGCGCTATGTCGGGGGCAAGTACTTGGCGGCCGGGATGAACCAGCCGCGCTCGACGAACCCCGAGATCGCCGGGCGTCGGATCGCATGGCTCGAAGCCAGCGTCGCGGCCGATCCGACCAACCCGGATGCATTTTTCCAACTCGCCCAAGCCCACCTCGACGCGGCGGAAGACCTCGGCCCGACCCCGGCCGAGGCGGTCGCCGGCCCGCTGTTACCCCGCCGCGCCCGTCCGGAGCGCTATTCGCCCGAACTCGTCGAGGCGCACATTCTGCCGGCGCTGCGGGCGCTCCGCACGGCGCGCGAACTCTGCCCGCTCATCGCGGAGGTGCATGCGCGCTTGGGGTTGTTGGCCGGGTATTTCGCAAGCTCGGAGCCGGCGCGCGTCCACCTCGAACGGGCGAAGGCGATCCTGAAGACCGACCCGGACATCTGGTACGCCGGCGGGGTCGAAGCCGCCAAATCCGGGGATCGCGACGCGGCCGTGGCACAATGGAAGAGGTCTCTGGAGTTGTCACCCAAGCAGATGCGGCCCATCGTGCGCGCTGCCAAGAAAACCTTGCCGCCCGAAGAAATCCTGCGGACGCTGTTGCCGGACGACCCCGTGGTGCTTCTCGGCGCGGCGGACGAACTCTATCCCGAGCGCCGGTCGCAGCGGATGGAGCGCGAACCATTCTTGAAGCGCGCCGCCGAGTACTCGGGAACGACCGTCGCGCATTGGACCGCGGTGGCGCTCGCCTGCGAGGAACTCGACCGCACCGGGGAAGCGCGGCGCGCGTGGGGGCGGGCCATCGAACTCGACCGCGAGCGCCCGGCGTCGCACGAGTCGTTGGCCAAGTTGCTCGAAGCCGAGGAGCTTTATGCGGAAGCGCTGCCCGAACTGGAGTGGTTGCTCTCGCGACGCCCCAACGATGACGCCTTGCGCCTCAGGCACAAGGCCGCCGTCCACGGGGCCAAGCTCCGGCGCGAGATCGGGGAGTGAACCCAGTCGTCCGACAACTGCGCCTGTTGGAAGGGTCGCCGCAACCGAGCTGTGCACCGCTGGATGGTTAAAACCACTTCAACACCGAGGCCAACCCGACCAAGAACCCGACGATCCCGAAGGCCATCGCCACCCAAGGCCACAGCCGGGTGTTCGCCTTCGCTCGCGGTTGCACCTTGGTGGCGAGCTCGCGCTGAGAGTTGGCCAATGCGAAGCTCTTCGGATCCTCGACGATCATCTTCGGACGCTCGTCGGTGCCGAGATCCAGAGTATCCGCGCTCGTGCGCGGGACCGTCCCCACCACCTGCGTTTTCATCGGTTCTGCCACGCGGAACGGGATCGGGGTCCGGTCGAGTTTGCCGGTCGGCACCGGCGTGTAAAGCCGCGTCCGCGAGGGATCTTCCGCGTCGATGATCGTCGACTGGGCGTGGAGGCCGAGGGCGTTTTCCAATTCGTTCGGGGCCGGTATCAGCGCGGTGTCGGCGTAGAGCAAGTCCCTGAATTCCGGGGTGTTCCGCAACGGGGCGAACGGCCCGGCCTTCTTCCGGCTGACGAGCACGGTCGTCGGATCGCCGAGCGTATCCGCCTGGACGTTTCTGCGGATCGTTTCGGTCGTCCCCTTCACCGTGCGCGCGATGCCGGCGTCGTAGTAAACCATGTACCAGACGGGGTGCGGGTCGGCGACGGAGTGGACGGAGTCGGCGGCGGTGAGTCCCCCCTGACCCGGTCGCCACGGGGCTCCGGTGAGGTCCTCCATGAATTCCCGGCAGTTGGCGGGCCGTTGGGCCGGATTGGCGCGCATGGCCCGGCGGATGGCGAAATCGATGCGGTCGCTCAGGTTCCGCACCACCGACTTGGGCGCGGGGAGATCGTCCTTGGTCTTTTTCATCCAGCAGTCGAGCGGGCTGGTCTTGGCGAAGGGGACGTGTCCGGTCACCATCATGTACAGCGTCGCGCCGAGGGAGTAGATGTCGCAGCGGACGTCGGCGTTCTTGGCGTTGCGGAACTGCTCCGGGGCCATGAAGTGCGGGGTGCCCAAACCTTTGCCGGTCCGCGTGAGGTTCATCTCGCCTTCGATGTCTTTCACGAGTCCGAGGTCGGTGAGCTTGGCGATCCCCTCAGCCGTGACGAGGATGTTGTCCGGCTTCACGTCGCGGTGGATCAGCCCCTGCTTGTGAGCGCGGTGCAGCCCTTCGCACACTTGCGCGATCAAGTGGATCGCGAACTCCTCGGCCAGCGCCCCTTCCTTCTCGACTTTTTCGCCGAGGGATAACCCTTCGACGAACTCCATGACGAGGAACGGGCTGGGCATGATGCCGCAGTATTCGATGGCCTTGACGACGTTGGGGTGGTCGATGAGGCTGGCGGCGCGGAATTCCTGCTCGAATCGCTTGAGGAGCACCGGATTGCGGGCCGTCTCGACCGGGATGATTTTGATGGCGACGATTTGCCGCGAAGCGCGGTGCCGGCCTTTGAACACGGCCCCCATGCCGCCCTCGGCGATCTTGGTGACCAGTTCGTATTCCCCGATCTCGCGCAGTCCGGTTTGGACGCCGACAGACATGGCTCAGACCACCCGGGACAGGGAAGCGGACGTTCCAGCGCCCCTAGCATAGTTCACGCGCCGCAGAAATCCGCGCAAAATACGGAGAAGGTGCATGGGGCTGATTGACCCAGCCTAAGCCGGTATCATCGCGTCTGCACAACTCCTCGACGGGCGAATCCATTCGAGAGCCGGGTTGCGTGA
>JAYTBD010000371.1:0-1756 GCA_043737155.1 Fimbriiglobus sp.
GGTTCGAAGGATGTCCCGCAGCCCATCGACACGGCCGAAGCGGGCCGCCACCTCGACGCCGCGCTGAAATCATGGAAGGCCGACGAGCCGTACGCCGGTCTCGCCGAGCGCAGTCCTTCGATCGTGTTCAACGAGCCGCTTTGGCAAGAGGGCGTCAAATTGGTGGGTTACGACTTGGAACCGGTCGAATTGCAGGGTCGCCAGGGGCGGTGCACCGCCAAGCTTTCGCTCCGCGACAAATCCGGTAAGCCCTACGAGCGGCGAATCGGTTACGTCATCGACACGGTTCCCCGTATCGTGATCGTCCGCGAGAACTTGGGGCTTTGACGCTTCGATACAACCATCTACCAGAATGAGGTGTCTCATGCGTTCCAGAACGCGTTTCGGTCTCGGGTTGTTCCTCGCCGGGTTGTTGGGAGGCCCGGCCCTGGCCCAGCGGGAGAAAAAGGACGAAGACTTCCTCAAAGAAAAGCCGATGGTCGGCGAATCGCTGCCCGATGTCACGGTCTATAGCCCGGACGGCAAGGAGTTCAAAACCGCCGACCTGCGCGGCCACTACACGGTGCTGACCTTCGGGTGCTTGACCTGACCGCCCTTCCTCTGGAACGTCTCCGGTCTGGAGGCGACGTATCGGGATTACGGCCCCAAAGGCGTGAAGTTCTTCTTCATCTACAAGACGCTCGCGCACCCCGAGTTGGTGGGACACTACGTCCAAACGATCACGCTCGACGAGCGGCTCGGCCATGCGAAACAGGCCGGCAAACAACTCGGCGCGACGGTGCCTTGGATCGTGGACGCCATGGACAACCGCTTGAAGCGCGCGCTGGGCGACCGGCCGAATTCGGAGTTCATCATCGATCCGAAAGGGAAGATCGTCCGCAAGAGGGCGTGGAGTCACCCCGCCCAAGTGCGCAAGGACTTGGAGGAACTCGTCGGGAAGGTGGACCGCGTGACCAAGGACGAGGATATCAAGCTCGCGCTCGAACTGCCGCTGAAAGCGCCGGCCGAACGCGGCGTGGTACCCCGTCTCGCGCGGCCGCGGATGCAAGCGGTGGTGATGGAACCGCAGATCGAGAAGAAGGGTCAGCCCTTCTACGCGAAGCTCCGGGCGGAAGCCGACGCCGGTGTGCTGACCACGGGCAAAGGGAAGTTGTATTTGGGATTCCACCTCGATCCGTTCCACGGTGCCCATTGGAATAATTTGACGGCGCCGCTGAAGTACGAATTGGAACTGCCCGACGGGGCGAAGATCGAAAAGGCGACGGGGGAAGCGACCAAGGTGAAGGCGACCGGCGATGCGGACCCGCGCGAGTTTCTGGTGGACGTCGGGGCGTGGCCCGCGGACCAACCTTTGAAAGTCACCGTGACGTACGCCGCGTGCGTGGGGGATGTAGCGTGCTACACCGTGAAGCAGAGCTACATCTTGCGGCGCAAACGCGATATCGACGGCGGTGGTGCCCGCAGTGAAGGGGCCGGGTTCTGGGACGCCGCCGAGTTCTCCGCCCAGATGCTCGCGTCGGACAAAGACGGCGACAACAAGCTGAGCAAGTCCGAAGTGCGCGGGTTGATACTGCCGCACTTCGAGCACTTCGACACGAACAAAGACGGGCTGCTCGACGGCGAGGAGCTCAAAGACGTGGCCCGCTGGTTGAACACGCACCACGAGCCGGGCGTTCCGGCGAAGCCCAAGAAATAGTTCGGGAACGATGATGAGGCGATCCGCGATTTTACTGGTCATCGGAAGCTGCGCGGGCGC
>JAYTBD010000372.1:0-4520 GCA_043737155.1 Fimbriiglobus sp.
ATCGGCGAGAAGAACGCGCTGATCACCGTCAACTTCCTCGGCACCGACGCGAAACCCGCCGACGTGAAGGCCGTCGATTTGAAGAAGCTAGCCGGGGCCACCCGGCTCAACCGGCTCGGCCTGCTCGGATCGAAAAACACCGACGCTTGCTTGAAAGCAGTCGCGGCACTGCCGATGCTGAAGTCGATCTCGCTCGAAGGTTCGGACGTGTCCGACGCCGGCTTGGCGGCCATTGCGGCGCTGCCCAACTTGATCGACCTCGATCTCAGCCGGGTGAAGACTATCACCCCGGCCGGGTGGAAGTCGCTCGGCGGAGCGACCAAACTCGAAACCCTCTGGCTCTCGCATTCGGATATCGACGATGCGGGGTTCAAAGAACTCGCCGGGCTTAAAGGGCTGAAGGTCTTGAAGCTCGATGGCACCAAGCTCACGCTCGCCAACACCGGCGCCACCTTCGCCCAGTTCAAACAGCTCGCCGAACTCGACCTCGGCGGATCGCCGGTGAGCGACGACGGCGTGCTCGCCCTCTGCGCCGCCCGAGCCTTGGAGAAGCTCGACCTCCGCGCCACCCACTTCACCGACGGTGGCTTCCAACCCATCGCGCAATTGTCGAAATTGAAAGAACTCACCCTGAGTGAGTTGCCGCGGCTTACCGGCACCGGCTTCGCCGACATCGCCGACTTGAATGGGCTCGAGACTGTCACCCTCAGCGATTCCGGCATCACCGATCAAGGCATGAAGGCGATCGCCCGACTGCTCGAATTGAAGCGGCTCGACCTCGACCGGACGAAAATCACCGACGACGGCATCAAGTTCCTCGCCGGCAAGCGGGCCCTCGAGAAGTTATCGTTCCAAGAGACGAAAGTCGGCGATTCCGGATTGCTGACACTGGCCGCGGAGACGAAGTCGCTGAAGAAGCTGGAAGTGCAAAAATCGAAGGTGACCAAAGGCGTGCTCGACGGGGCCCGCAAAGCGAACCCCGACCTCGCGGTCGAATTCGACTGACCCCACCGAGGTATCATCCCGTGCGTATCGCCCTCTTCGTCGCCCTGCTCGCGGCCTTCCCCGCAACCGCCGCGGAACCGATCCGGCCCGCGCTGGCGCCGAACGACGCCGCGCTCAAGGCGATCGCCAAGCTCGAACCGAATCGGGCGATCCTCCTCGGCGACGCTACCGTGACCGGCGCGTTCAACGGCGTCGCCGAGAAGTACGGGTTGCACAAGACCGGGCCGCGCGGGCGGGACTACTCCATCAAGATGTGCTGGGCGCCCGACCGCGGCCGGGCGCTCTTCTGCGGGGCGAACCACGCCGTGCCGCACCGGCTCAACGACGTCTGGGAGTTCGATCTCGGCGCGCTAGCGTGGGCGATGCTGTACGCCCCGGACAACCCGCGCGATTACACCGGCCTCGGCAAAGATTGGTCCGATGTCTCGTTCGCCGACGGGCTGTTCGTCACGAAACGGGGCGGGCCGGGGATCATCGGCCACACCTGGTGGGGCCTGACCTACGACGCGGAGCGGAAGGAATTGCTCTTCCTGAACACGTGGGTGACCGAGCGGAAGAAGATGGCCGAGTTGCTGAAAGGCGATCCGAAGACGCTGTACGACGGCCCGCCGCTATGGGCGTTCGACCCGGCCAAGGGCGCGTGGAGTCCGCGGAAGCAAGAGAAACCCTACCCGAAGGACATCTTCGGCGGGATGCTCGAGTACATTCCGGATTTGAAAGGGTCGGTCTGGCACGCGAACAACTGGCAGATGCACGGGACGTGGAAGTACGACCCGAAGACCAACGCGTGGTCCGACCTGAAAGCGAACGGCGGTCACAAGGAGTTCGAGACGGAAGCCCCCGAGCCGGAGCAGGTCGGCTACTACGACCCCGCCCGCAAGATGCTGATCGTCCACCGGCACAAAAGCACGCACCACTACGATCTCAAAAGCAACGCGTGGAAGAAGGTGTTGAGTTCCGCCAAAGACTCCGACGCCGCGCCCTACGGGCACGATGCGTTCGCCACTTTTCGACATGACCCCGTCAGCGGCCACGGATTGCTGCTCGATTACAAAGCGAACGCGCTGTGGGCTTACGACCCGGATAAATCCGCGTGGACCAAGCTGGCGCCCGAGGGCGACCCCATGCCCAAAGACGGCAAACGCCTGGCCTATTTCGACCCGCTGCGGAAAGTGTTCGTCGTCGTGGACGGAGTCAAAGTGTGGGCGTACCGGTATCGGTGAATCCCGCCTGGAAGTATTGCTCCCCGCGACTCCGCACCCTCGCGTCGGGTATACTATCTCAGCTTCTTTCGGAACTCGTTCGGGGTCTTCCCGTGTCGCAAACGCTCTCGCGCTGGAAAGCCGTCCTTTTGGGCTTGGTCGTCGTCGCGCTGGTTGCCGCGGCCGGATTCACGCTGACGCGGGCCGCCGGCAAGCAAGGCCTCTTCGCCGAGACCACCGAAGTTACGGTCGCTTTCCCCGAAACGCACGACCTCGCCCCCGGCACTCCGGTGCGCATCCGCGGCGTCGATGCCGGCAAAGTCATCGCCATCGAATATCCCGATCACGACGGCGACGGTGCGGCCGTGACCGTCCGGATGCAGATCGACGCCAAGTACGCCCCCCGCCTGTTCGCCGATGCCAGCGCCAAAATTCATTCGACCGGCTTGCTCGGTGCCAAGGTGATTTCGATTCAACCCGGGAACCCGACCAAAGGGCCGCTCGCGGACGGCCGGCTCGCCGCCAAGGAAACGCCCGACATCGCCGTGGCCGCCGCAAAGATCGGCGAGACCGCTGACGAAGCCAAGCTGCTGATCAAAGAGGTTCGCACCGGCAACGGTACTTTGTCCAAGCTGCTCCAAGACGACAAGCTTTACACCGAGATGACCGGCCTCGCGGTCGATTCCCGCAAGATGGTCAAGCGCGCCGATAGCGCCGTCGGGACCGTCGAAGAAAAATCCGCCGACGTGGACAAGTTCGTCAAAGACGGACGCGCGACGCTGCAAAGCGTGAAGCAAGGCACCGATGCGGTCCAGAAGATGCCTTTGATCCGCAATTACGTAACCGACTCCGCAGCGATCCTTGTCCGGCCCGACACCCGTCGCGAACTCGTGACCTACAGCACGTCCGACCTCTTCGAAACCGACACTTCGATTCTCACGCCCACCGGCCGGGAGCACCTCGATCAAGTGGCCGCGTGGCTGAAGGGTTTGCCGAACGATAAATCCGAAGTGGTCATCGCGGCCCTGTGCGATCCCGGCAATGTCGGTCAGACGCCCTCGTCGGCCGGGGAACTCACGAAGAAGCAGACCGAAGGGGTCGCCGAATACTTGAAGGGACAGAAAGCCTTCAAGACGGGGTTGGTATCCTCTCGCAAGGTCACGCCGCTGGGCATGGGCCAAGGCCCGTCGCCGGTGATCGAGAAAGGCCCGCTGCCCGCGTCCTACTTGCAAGTGTTGGTCTACACGCCGCAGTGAGGTCGACTTCGGAAGGAAGACTATCGTCGAAGTCCCGCTCGACATCGACTTCCGAAGTCGAAGCCGGACTTCGGAAGTCTGAAACGCCTCGGCAAGGAACTATGCCCGACACCCTTTCCGCCCCCACCGCATCCCACGCTTGCACGGCCGCGGATTCGGCGCGCATCGCGGCGATGTACCACCTCGGCCGAATCCAATACCCGAAGCTCGCCATCGCCGAACCCGCATACCGCGCCCATCTCGCGCGGGCCTTTCACACCTATGGGGCAAAGGTCCAAGACCTGCATTGGGGCCCGTTCCTCGAAGGGTTGTACGCGTTCGATTTCTTCGTCACCTGCGGCTGCGCCGAAGGCCTCGACGCCGCGTGGGAAACGCTGTTCAACACCCGCACCGGCCGCAGCGATTGCCTGCTGCTCGACGCCCTGCGGGCCAGGGCGTGCCGACTTTACCCGCGCGACGACGAAAAACAAGAGAGCGCCGTCGCGGAGTTCTGGAGCCATCTGATCGTGCCCGATGCCGAGGGGCGGACACCGACGCTGCTGCGCTACGATGGGCAACGGCCGCTGGCGCCGTGGCTCATCCGCGTCTTCCAGAACTGGCATTTGTCGAAGCTGCGCAAACACTCCGGCGCCACGGCTCTGCCCGACGACGACTTGGCGATGGAACTGCCGGGAAAGGCCAAGACCGAGACGCGCTGGCACGAAGTCTTTTGCAATGCGGCCCGCGAATGGCTGACGGGGATGGCCGACCGAGAGCGGCTGCTTCTGGGCTTGCGCTGGCGCTACAAGATGAGTCAGCGCGACGTGGCCGGGCTGCTCGGCGTCCACGAGGGGACGATCTCCCGCCAGACCGACAAGCTACGCGATGGGGCGCTGGATTCGATCCGCGAAAAGCTGATCGCCGAGGGGTGGACGGGGGACGATTTGGAAGGCTACATCTTGACGGAGATGGGCGGCTTACTGATCGACGATCCGAGGCTGAGCGCGGATCAATTGGGGCGGTTGCTCGCGGCGAAGGGAAAGATGCTGCCGGTGGGGTAATGGGCTCTCGAGCCGGG
>JAYTBD010000373.1:0-1755 GCA_043737155.1 Fimbriiglobus sp.
CGACGCGATCGCCCGCGATGTCGGGTTCGGGACGATCCAGCGGTTGTACGAAGTGTTCCGCCGCGAGCTCGGCATCGGCCCCGGCGAGTATCGCAAGCAGCGCCGATGGAAAGGTTCGGGGCGGACAGCCGCATCGCGCACTCGGCTGTAGGCGTTTCAAGGCTCGGCGGGAGTGAGCAAGGCCGAGAAAAACCAGACATGACGCTGGAGAAGACGTTCACCGACTTGGACGCGAAATTCAAATACCCGGCCGGGATGACCGTCGCCGAGAAGGCCGAATGGGACAAGTACTATCAGCCGCGCAATAAGAAGTTTTTGGGGGATAACCCGAAAGGGAAGGACCTCGTACGGTGGCGCTACAACCGCTACTTGCACGACTACCTGGGATGCATCAAGGCGGTGGAGGAGGGCGTGGGCAAGGTTCTGGATTACTTGGACAAGGAAGGGCTGAGTGAAAACTCCATCGTGCGACTTGGCCGGCATCAAGCCGCGGGCGAACGTCGAGACGGCAAGGACGAGGCGTGGGAGTTGAAGCACTTGCGGAAGACGTGCGCGACGTACTACGACCGACCACGTCCCCGAGTCGTCGGTCGAGATCCTAGGCCACTCGGTCGGCGGCATCACCTACTGGCACTACGCCCACCGCGCCCCGTTGGCGTTCCGGGCGATCATGACGCTCCCGCAGCCGTCGGCTTTTCAGTCGCTCGTGAAGGGGTTCGATGGGGAGTGCCCATGCTGCCGGCGACGATTGGTCGATGCCGCATAGAAGAGGGCGAGGTGACCGACTCGCAATGCGCGAGGCGGCGTCGGACCGTGGGATAACTGCGTACAGCCTGCCTGAACTGCTGACCGGATGGATTGCATAGGCCCGGGCGCCGGTATCAGTTTGGAACCGAGCAGGCGGTACAGTCCAACCGCTCCAGCGAGTTCAGCCGGACGGTTGCGGCGGTAGCTCGGACACAGTTAGGTTGGCCGGCACCCCGGACGGCCTTCTGGCGTGGTGCCCGCCGCCCTTGCCCCGCGACATCGATCAGTGACGCAACTGGCGCCCACCCGACTTGAACGTCGCCCCTCGGCGCGTGATGATACCGGCTGGCACAGGCTACGGGACCGACCAGTCGCCACCGAGGCAAGACCGGATCTGCAGGGACACCACGGTGGGCTACGACCTGTTCGTCAGCTACTCACGGCGGGACAACGACCGTGGACAGGTCGACGCGCTCGTCGAAAAGATCCGGTCGGCGTTCCGCGAGTTCGCAGGGCGAGAACTGGCCGTGTTCTTTGACCGCCGCGAGATCCGCGGGATGGACGAGTGGCGGCAGACGATTCAGCACAGCCTGCGCGAAGCCCAACTCTTCCTCGGGAAGAGATTGACCCAGTGGCGCACCGAACCCGATTTGGCAGTTTTGCGTGAGCCTGCGGAATTGGAGAAGTTATCGGCGGAAGAACGGAAGGATTGCCTCGGGCTCTAGCCCGAATTGGGGTCCATGCTCGACCGGGCCGAAAAGAAACAGTGAGCGTCACAGTAGTGGAACGGTGGGAGGTCGATCGATTTCGGTGATGTTTTCGAGCCGACTACGGTGGTGCCCGTCGCTAGAGAGTCGCTGCGATGAACGCGCGGATCTCTTCGCGAGCTCATTGGTCGCCGATGACGCGGGACTGCTGACGGCGGAGGAATAGTGCAGCGCTCGGCGGGGTAATAGTGCAGCGCTGGATGGGGGGTGATTTCTTATTATTCGCCAGCGGTTTTTTGAG
>JAYTBD010000374.1:0-10697 GCA_043737155.1 Fimbriiglobus sp.
TTCGGCGTCGGGGCGTTCTTGATCCTCACGTTCCTCTTTTTCCCCATGATCGGCAAAGCGAAGCACGAGCGCCGCATCGGCGGCTTGGCCGAAGAGAAGCTCGACATGGAAGTCGAAATCCGCAAGCTCCGCGAGAAGCCCGGCAACGAGGAGAAGATTAAAAAGCTCGAGGAGGAATGGACCAAGCGGCTCCCGGTACTCGAAGCCGATGTGAAGTACGCCGAGATCTCGAACCAGCGCGCGGGCTACTTCGACCGCTACGGGTTGCTCTTCGGCTTCGTCCTCCTCATGGTCGGCAGCCTCGGCATGGTGCGCGCGGATACGCACTTGGTGAAGCGTATCTTCGGCGCCGCCGTGCTCGGCCTGCAAATGCTCTTGGTCCTTTCCAGCTTGATCGGCGGCTGCCGCGGGTTACCGGGCGCGTGATCCCCGCTATAATTGGCGGGTGAACACCGTACCGCGACCCAGGGATGACGAAACGATGCCCGAAACCTCCGCCGATCCGCTGACCCCGAAATACAAACGTGTCCTGCTCAAACTCAGCGGGGAAGCCTTCGGGCACAACGGCAAGAACGGCATCAGCCTCGACGAGACGCTGCTCCTCGCGACGCAGATGAAGCGCTTGGTCGAACGCGGGGTGCAACTGGCCGTGGTCGTCGGCGGTGGCAATTTTTTGAGGGGAGCCCAGTTTTCCGCGGGGCCGACGCCGATGATCAACCCCGCGACGGCGGACAGCATGGGGATGCTGGCGACCTTCATGAACGGCCTCGCCCTGCAAGACGTGCTGGAACGCTTGGAGATTCCGACGCGGTTGCTCTCGGCCGTGCGGATCGATTCCTTCGCGGAGCCGTTCATCCGCCGGCGGGCCATCCGGCACTTGGAAAAGAAACGCGTCGTCATTCTCGCGGGCGGGACGGGCAACCCGTACGTGACCACCGATACCGCGGCGGCGCTGCGCGGCCGGGAGCTGAACGTGGAAATCCTGTTGAAAGCCACGCGGGTCGACGGCATCTACAATGACGATCCGGAGAAGAATCCGCACGCGGAGAAATACGAGCGACTGACCTATCAGAAGGTCATCGACTCGCGGTTGAAAGTGATGGACCTGAGCGCGTTCGACATGTGCCAATCGGCCAAGTTGCCGGTGCTGGTGTTCAACTACAAACAGGACCGGGCCATCGAAAAAGCCGTGGCGGGCCACCCGATCGGGACGCTCGTCTCCGCGGATTAACCTTCCAATCCCACGATCAGGAGCCGCTATGGCCGCCCAAACTTTGAAAGACGCGACCGACCGGATGGAGAAAGCCCTCGGGGTGTTCGTCAACGAACTCAAAGGCCTTCGCAGCGGCCGCGCGACCCCGGCGATGCTCGACTCGATTCGCGTCGAGTACTACGGTTCGCCGACGCCGGTGAAGCAGATCGCGAACATTTCGTGCCCCGATCCCGCGTCGATCATGATCAAGCCTTTCCAAGCGGAAGACTTGAAGGAGATCGAAAAAGCGATCCGCTCCAGCGACCTCGGGTTAGCCCCGAACAACGACGGCAAGGTGATCCGCCTCAGCGTCCCGGCGATGAGCGGGGACCAGCGGAAGAAGCTCGTCGCCCAGATCAAGAAGCAGAGCGAGGCGTCGAAGATCTCGTGCCGGAATATCCGCCGCGACGCCAACAAGGCCTACGACGACGCGGAGAAAGCCAAAGCGATGACCGAAGACGATCGCGATAAGGGCAAGGAAAAGATGCAGGATCTGCTGAAGCAGTACGAGGCGAAGATCGACCGGCTCAGCGACGAGAAGTCGAAAGAAATCATGGACGGGTGAGCGCCGCTATGGACGAACACTTCGCCCCGCTCCGCGACTTGGCGGACAAACTTCTGATCGGCCAATACGCCCGGCACGTCTTCCTCTGCACGGGCGAGTCGTGCAGTGCGCCGGGCGTCGGCGAAGCCGCGTGGGAAGCGTTGAAAGGGGAATTGAAAGCGCGGAATCTATCGCTGGCGACGGGGCCGCAAGCGTGCTACCGGACGAAAGTGGGCTGCCTGCGGCTTTGCCAAGACGGGCCGATCCTTTTGGTGTATCCGGAGGGTACTTACTACGGCGGTATGACGGCGGAGCGCATCCCCGAGTTCGTGCAGAAGCATTTGGTGGAAGGTCGACCGATTGAAGAGCGGATCTTCGCCCGCAATCCGCTCCCGCCGACTTGATGGATCAATCTTTCGCCCCGACTCGGCCGGGGAGTTCGATGCCTTTGATCGTTTCCTTCTTGCCTTTGCGCAGAATGACCGCTTCGACCTTCTCGCCGCCCTTCGCGTTGGCGATCATCGTTTGAAACGCTTCGACATCGGTCGGCGTCTTCTTCCCCGCCCACTGCAGCACGATGTCGTTTTTCTTCAATCCGGCTTTCTCGGCGGGGAAGCCGCGCATCACATCGACGATGACCAAGCCGGTGTTGGGTTCCAAGTCGAGTTGCTCGGCGAGCACGGCGGAAATCCGTTCGAGTTGGACGCCCAATCGCGGTTGGGCATCGTTGAGGCGCGGTAACATCAGACCGAAATCCAGGGCTTGGAATGGGACGAGCTCGTTGCGCGGGAAGGCCGGTTGGATTCGCAGGGGCTGGGCGTCGTCCGCCTTCTTGAGTTCCGCCTCCATCGCTTTCTTGTACTCATCGCGCGCTTTCTCGATGGCTTCGCGCGCGTCCTTGTCGTCTTTGAGCTTGTCGATCGAGTCGGCGAACTCCTTGAGTTGCTTCTCGTACTGTTGCCGCAGATCGCTTTTGATCGGCGGAGCCGCATTGGCCGCGGGGAACGCCGGGAAGGGGAAATCCAAACCGCGCGGTTCCAGCAGCATCTGTTTTTGCAGCTTCATCACGAGGTCGAGGGCCTTCTGCGGGTCGTCGTTGCCCATGGCATTGTCGATGGCTTTCTTCAACTCGAGAATTTGTTCGAGTTGCTGCAGGGGGCCGTTGCGCTCCGGTGGATCGCGTCGGGCCGAAGCCGGTGCCGCCAACAGCGAACAGGCGATGAACGCCGCGAGACCGGTGCGAATGTGCGGGATGCCCTTCATGGGACTGCTCCTGGACCGGGGTTGTCACTCGGGGATAGTTTATCCGATCGGCGGAGTGAAAGGAAATAGGCGGGGGTCGGCGATGATCGTTGTCTCGTTCCGGGCGAGTTAGCCGGTTGCGCCAGCGACGGAGCCGGGTCAACGCAGAGAGTCCGGCCGGTGCCGTAGTAGACCAACTTGCGATAAATGTCACCTTGGTGAACGCGCGAAAATGTAGGGGCACCCCTTGTGGGTGCCCTGGAAAGGGATGCCGGAGCCTGCTCCGTTTTGGCAAATGGACTCGGGCATCCCGTTCGCGGGCGCCCACAAGGGGTGCCCCTACAGTTGAAGGATTGTGTGACAATTTGCAGCGGACGGTCCCGTAGGTCACGCTCTGTGTGACGTGGGCGTCACGCAGAGCGTGACCTATGGGATCGGCAATTCCGACTCGATTTTAGCTCTGCCCGCATCAACCCAACAACCCCGCGAGCGGTCCGCCGTGCGCGGCGAGCGCATCGACGCGCTTCGTGATCGCGGGATCTTCCACCAGCGGCGGGGCCATGTGCGGCTTCCAGCGCGCGTCGATGACCACCGGCCCCCGACATCCGAAATGTTTGCGAAAGGCAAACGCGCCGACCCCGAGCAGATCGGTCGCGGGGTTCGCCCGGGTGAACGTCGTCCAGATCCAATTGTTCAAACTCGCGGCCGCGAACGCGGCATCGTCCACGAGCGTGATCAGCGGGAACCCCGCGAGGTCTTGCTCCGCCAATGCGTCGCAGACTTCGACGAGTCGGGCTTCATACTCTGCGCTGGCCGTGATGCCCGAATGCGGCGGCGCTTCCAACGCTAACACGCCGGGCAAAGCGACGCGGGCCGCGAGGATGCACGTTGGCAATCTTAAACCCGTTGGTAGTTCAACACCGAGTTGACGGCGCTTCGGTCCGACCGCGGCGAAGACGACTTTCGATCCGTTGTTCAAACCCTCGCCCGCCGAGTAATCGAGCGTATCGATGGTCGTGCGCGTCTGGAAATGCAGGTCGTTCGTCCAATTGACCCGTCCCAAAAAGTGGCGCAAAAACGCGCCGATGTCGTGAATGTCGAGTTCCGGATTGTCTTCGTGCGCCACGATGATCAGGAACTTCGCCAGCGAAAGTTGCCCTTGGCCGAGGATGGCATTGGCGAGCGTCAACAGTTCCTGAGGCCGCCGCTCCGCACTGTACGGCGTGTAGCGCTCCGATCCGATCGCGAGCAACAACGGATGGACCCCGGCGGCATCGACCGCGTGCACCGCCTTCACGCCCGGCAGCACCGACGGGATAATCGGCCCGGTCAGATCGTGGATGAACTCGCCGAAAGATGTGTCCTCCTGCGGCGGCCGGCCGACAACGGTGAACGGCCAGATCGCCCCCGGCCGGTGATACACCTTCTCGACGCGCATCACGGGGAAGGGGTGGGCCAAACTGTAGTACCCCAAGTGATCGCCGAATGGACCCTCGGGTTTGGTCTCGGTGGGGTGGATTACGCCCGAGAAAACGAAGTCGGCCTCCGCGGGCATCGGTAATCCGTTCGCCGCGCGGACCAAGCGCAGCCGTCGGCCGCCGAGCGCGCCGGTGAAGGCGAGTTCCGGCAAGCCCTCGGGCAGCGGCATCACCGCGCTCACCGCCAACGCGGGCGGTCCACCGACGATCACATTCACGCGCAGCGGTTCTCCGCGCCGGCCCGCCGCGGCGTGGTGGATGCCGATGCCGCGGTGGATCTGGTAGTGCAGGCCGATCTCGCGATCCGGGATGTACTCGTTCCCGCCGAGTTGCACGCGGTACATCCCGAGGTTCGACTTCCGCCAACCCGGTTCGTCCGGGTGCTCGGTGTAAACCTGCGGCAGCGTCACGAATGGCCCGCCGTCCTGCGGCCAACAGGTCAACTGCGGCACCGCCGAGACGGTCGTTTCGTGCATCAGGATCGGTCCGCGCCGGACGGACTTGGGCCTCAGCCGCCAGAGCACCAGCGGCAGATTCCAGTACTGCCACGGACGCTTGGCGGCGCGGCTCGGATCGATCTTGAGGTCGACCAACTTGCGGACATCCGCGAGGGAATCGCGGAAGAGAAAGCGCGTCCGATCCAGACTGCCGAACAAGTTGGCGAGCATCGGGAAGCGGGTGCCCTTCGGCTGCGTGAACAGCACCGCGGGACCACCGGCGCGGTAGAGTCGGCGCTGAATCTCCGCCATCTCCAAGTACGGATCGACCGGGTGGTCGACGCGCACGAGGTGACCGTGTCGTTCCAAATCGGCGACGGCGTCGGCCAAATTCCTATGGCTCATGTGATCCTCGACACGCGATGCTCAATCGATTGACCGCATCGGCTTCGAATTGGCAACGGCGCCTTCTTGGCTGATAGCTTAAAGCTGTTCGCTGATGGCTGTCCCATTCGAAGCTTTGCGGAACGAAAGAGCGGTCGGCAGTCAGCGAACAGCTATCGGCAAAACCCTCAATCGTCCACGCTGTAGCTCACGGCGGGTTGGCGGATCGCGGGTTGGCGGTCGATCACTTTCACGGCCGCGCGGAACTTGCCCGTCTCGGCGTAGTGGGTCATGATCACCAGCGGCACCGCTTGATTCGAATCCCCCTCCGGCGCTTCGTGCTGCACGAGGCTGGAAATGCTGATCCCCTGCGCCGCCAGCGCTTGGCACACATCCGCGAGCGAGCCGGGTTGGTCGATCACCATCAGTCGGAGATAGAATCGGCTCCGCACTTTCTCCGACGGTTCGATCGAGAAACCGCGCCCTTCTTTCGACCAGAGTTTGGCCACGGCGAATGTGCGTTGGGCGCGGCCGACGGCGAGGTCGATGAGATCGGCGACGACCGAACTGGCCGTCGGCATCATGCCGGCGCCGGGGCCTTGGTAGAGCGTCTCGCCGACGACATCTCCGACGAGTTGGATGGCGTTGTAAGCCCCGCGCACTTGGGCCAGCATGTCGGTCTTGCGGACCATGACCGGTGCGACGTGCAAGGCGACGTGCCCGCCGGCGACCCAGGCTTCGGCCAGCAGCTTGATGGTGTAACCGAGTTCGGTGGCGAAGCGGATGTCGATCGCTTCGACGTGCTCGATGCCGACGCGCTCGATCTCGTGCGGTTTGGCCGTGACCCCGAAGGCGATCTGCGCCAACACCGCGAGCTTGTGAGCGGCGTCGGAACCGTCGACATCGAGCGTCGGGTCGGCCTCGGCGAATCCGAGCTTTTGCGCTTCTTCCAATGCCTGCGGATAGGGGATGCCGCGCTCGGCCATCGCCGTGAGGATGAAGTTCGACGTGCCGTTGAGAATGGCTTGGATCGCGGTGATTTGGTTCGCGGACAAGCTCTCGGCGAGCGCGCGGATGATCGGCACCCCGCCCGCCACGGCCGCTTCGAAACAGATCGTGCGATCGGCTTTGCGGGCCGCCTCGAAGATCTCGTGCCCCGCATCCGCTAGCAGCGCCTTGTTCGCCGTGACGACGTGCTTCCCGGCGGCGAGGGCCGCGAGCACCACCTTCTTGGCGGTCGTGGTCCCGCCCATGAGTTCGCACACGACATCGACGCGGGGGTCGCTCAGCGCCTCGGCCAGGTCTTCGGTGAGCAGGGAGGGTGGCACCTCGACCGGCCGCGCTTTGGCTTTGTCCCGCACGACGATCCGCCGGATCTCGAGCGGTCGGCCCGCGCGCTGCGCCAATCGCCCGGGTTGTTCCCGGAGCAATTTCACGACCCCGCAGCCGACGGTGCCGCAGCCGATCAAGGCGATCCCCAACGCGTCCGCCATGCTTTGACACTCCGTTTTCCGGTAGGGAAATAGTATCGGAGCCGGGGAAAGATTCACCGCGCAGTTCCGGAGGGGGTCGCAACTCGCCCACGATGAATTTATCTCCGAATTACTTGCGGCACACACGCATTCCAGTGTTCCCGCGACGGTTTGCCAATCGCCGCGCATTCCTCTAAAACAAACGGCGCAAGGCCGCATTGACGGCGAAGCGTCCCCTATTTCGAGACCCGTTTCGATGAGCACCCAGCACGTTTACTTCTTCGGCGGCAGCACGGCGGACGGCGACGGCAAGATGAAAGAGCTCCTCGGCGGCAAAGGCGCCAACCTCGCCGAGATGTGCAAGATCGGCATCCCCGTCCCCCCCGGCTTCACCATCACCACGGAAGTCTGCGCGGCCTACTACGACCACGGCAAGAAGATCCCCCAAGCGGCCGTGCCCGAAATCGACGCGGCCATGAAGAAGGTCGAAAGCACCTTCGGCAAGAAATTCGGCGACAACACCGACCCGCTGCTCGTCTCGGTGCGCTCCGGTGCGGCGCTGTCGATGCCCGGGATGATGAACACCATTTTGAACCTCGGCCTGACCGACGCCAGCGTAGAAGGGCTGGCCAAGCTCACCGGCAACCCGCGCTTCGCCTACGACAGCTACCGCCGGCTCATCGACATGTTCGGCAGCACCGCCATGGGCTGCGAACACGAAGCGTTCGAATACGAAATCCACGCCCTCAAAGCCGAGAAGAAAGCCAAGCTCGATACCGACTTGAGCGCCGACGATTTGAAGGAACTCGTGAAGCGGTACAAGGCCGTCTACAAGAAGCACGTCGGCGCCGACTTCCCGCAGGATCCGAAGCAGCAACTGATGCTCTCGATCAACGCGGTGTTCAACTCGTGGAACGGCAACAAGGCCATCGAGTATCGCCGCATCGAACGCATCACCGGCCTCAAGGGCACCGCGGTCAACGTCCAAGCGATGGTCTTCGGCAACATGGGCGAAGGCTCCGGCACCGGCGTCGCCTTCACGCGCGATCCGAACACGGGCGAGAACATTTTCTACGGCGATTACCTCATCAACGCCCAGGGCGAAGATGTCGTCGCCGGTATCCGCACCCCGGAGCCGATCGCCAAGCTCAATGAAGAGATGCCGCGCGTTTACAAACAATTGATGGAGATCCGCGAGAAGCTCGAACAGCACTACAAGGAAATGCAGGACATCGAATTCACCGTGCAAGACGGCACCCTCTACATGCTGCAAACGCGTTCGGGCAAGCGGACCGGCACCGCGGCCGTGCGCATCGCCGTGGAGTTCGCCAAGGAAGGGAAGATCACCGAGAAGGACGCCGTGAAGCGCGTACCGCCCGACTCGCTCAACCACCTGCTCCAACCGCAGCTCGACCCCAAATCGAAGATCAAGCCCGTCGCCCAAGGCATCGCGGCCAGCCCCGGTGGCGCCTCGGGCCAAGTGGTGCTTTCCGCGGAAGCGGCCGTCGAATTCGCCGCCAAGCATCCGGATAAACCGCTGATGCTCGTCCGCAAGGAAACCAGCCCCGAAGACGTGGCCGGGATGCACCTGGCCAAGGGGATCCTCACCAGCACCGGCGGCAAGGCGAGCCACGCGGCCGTGGTCGCACGCGGCTGGGGCAAGCCCTGCGTCGTCGGTTGCGAAGCGGTCAAGATCGACGAGGCCGCGCAGACGGTCACCATCGCGGGGAACGTCGTCAAGGCGGGGGACTTCATCACGATCGACGGCACGACCGGCAACGTGATGATCGGCAAAGTCGAAACGATTTACCCGACGATGACCGGCGACTTCTCCACGCTCATGACCTGGGCCGACAAGTACCGCACGCTGAAGATCCGCACCAACGCCGACAGCCCGAGCGATGCGATCAAGGCCCGCGAGTTCGGCGCCCAGGGCATCGGCCTGTGCCGGACCGAGCACATGTTCTTCGGCGACGACCGCATCGCCGCGGTGCGCGAGATGATCCTCGCCGACAGCGTCGAAGGCCGGCAGAAGGCCCTCGCCAAGATCGAACCGTTCCAGAAGGCCGACTTCGTCGGGATCTTCGAAGCGATGGACGGCTACCCCGTCACCATCCGCCTGCTCGATCCGCCGCTGCACGAGTTCCTGCCGCAGAAGGACAACAAGGCCGGCGCCGAAGCCGTGGCCAAGCAGATCGGCGTGAGCGTCGAGAAGATCTTCGAGCGCGTCGAAGAGCTGCACGAGATGAACCCGATGATGGGCTTCCGCGGTTGCCGGCTGCCGCTGGTGTTCCCCGAAATCGGCGACATGCAAGTGCGGGCGATCATCGAAGCGGCCATCGAAGTGCAGAAGAAGGGGAAGAAGGTTCTACCCGAGATCATGATCCCGCTCGTCGGCACCGTCGAAGAGTTGGTGATCCTGAAGAAGCGCGCCATCGACACCGCCGAGGCCGCGTTCACCAAGCACGGATTGAAAGTCGAGTATCAAATCGGAACCATGATCGAACTGCCGCGGGCGTGCATCGTCGCGGACAAGATCGCCGAGGAAGCCGAGTTCTTCAGCTTCGGCACCAACGACCTCACGCAGATGACCTTCGGCTTCAGCCGCGACGACATCAAAGGCTTCATGCCGACGTACTTGGCCCACAAGATTCTGCCGGTCGATCCGTTCCAATCGCTCGACGTCGCCGGCGTCGGCCAACTCATCGAGATCGGCATCAAGAAGGGCCGCGACAGCCGCAAGGCCAAGCACGGCCAACATCTCAAGGTCGGCATCTGCGGCGAGCACGGCGGCGACCCGGATTCGGTCTTCTTCTGCCACGCCGCGGGGATGGACTACGTGAGCTGCAGCCCGTTCCGCGTGCCGATCGCGCGATTGGCCGCGGCGCAAGCGGCGCTCGGGGAGAAGGCCGCGGGGAATAAGTAAGCGGGTGTTGTGGTATACTGGCCCGGGAATAATCCCGGGCTTTTTTTGTTTGTGGGAAGACGACCATGGTGTCCGCCACACGTCCCGATCCTTATGCGGTGCCCCATCCGGCTCTCGTCGAGCGCGGCTTCTTCCGTTTGTCGGTCGCGGACTATCACGACCTCGGCGAGCGCGGCATTTTGACGCCGGCGGATCGTGTGGAACTCATCGACGGCTATTTGGTGGTCAAACCGATGCACAAATCGACCAGCGCCTCCACGGTCGTTCGCGTCGCCCGGTATCTCGATCGTGCTGTACCGACCGGCTTTGTCGTCCGTGCCCAAGTGCCGATCACGTTGGCCAGCAGCGAACCCGAACCGGACGCGGTGATCGCCCACGGCGACCTGCGCACATACGATCCGCGGCATCCGAAAGCGGCCGAAGTCATTTTGGCGGGCGAAGTATCGGACAGCTCGCTCCGGAGTGACAGAGAATACAAGAGCGGCGTGTACGCCGCCGCCGCGATCCCCGGTTACTGGATTGTGAATCTTCCCGGTGCCATTATCGAAGTGTACACCCTACCCAGTGGGCCGGGCGACGATCCCAAGTACGGACACCGGCAGGACTACTCCGCCGCCGATTCCATCCCGCTGATACTCGATGGGCAACTCATCGCTTCGATCCCCGTCGCCGAACTGTTGCCGTGACGGCGGTGAACCACTTTTGTTAACGCGACCGAAGTGCTGCGGTTGACCTTGTGCCGATATCTCCGCTCCCCGCGACCTATACGGCCTCCGCAGGGCCGGTCCTTCTTGCGTGGCGACGAGTTTCCCAACTCGTCGACAAGTCCGATGCGAGCCGCCTCCGCTTCTCGCAGGTTCCTCCAGCCCGTTTTCGGGCAAGTTGGAAACTTGCCCCCACTCAAGAGCGACCGGTCGGAAAACGGAAGTGTGAGCCGGGTTGCGTGAGCGCCCGGAGTTCGG
>JAYTBD010000375.1:0-4516 GCA_043737155.1 Fimbriiglobus sp.
GTGGTGCGGCGGCGACCCGCTCGGCCGACCGTTCTTCGCCGCCCTCCGCGCCGAGACCCTCGCCACCGATTCCGCCGATCCGCTCGAACTCGCCCGTCAAAATCACCCCGTCTCGCTCCGCATCCACCGCACCGACGTCACCATCGCCGAGTACGCCGATGTCCGGCTGCAGCCGATCCGCGGTCTGGACGGCCCGCACCAGCAGATTCTCGCGATGTGCCGGGATGTGTCCGCGGAGGTCGATCAGCAGCGCAAACTCGACGCCCTCCACCAAGCCGGCCGGGAGATGTCCGACCTCGACGTCTCGCAGCTTTCCGAGATGAGCGAACCCGAGCGGGTGGCGCTGCTGAAGCACAACCTCCGCCGCTACATCCGCGACCTGCTGAGCTACGACACGATCGAAGTCCGCCTGCTCGACCGGCGCACGGGCGAATTGAAACCGCTCCTCGAAGACGGGATGACGCCCGAAGCCGCCGGGCGTGTCCTCTTCGCCCGGCCGGAGAAGAACGGCGTGACCGGGTACGTCGCCCACACCGGCCGCAGCTACCTCTGCCCGGATACGACCCGCGACCCGCACTACATCCAAGGGGCCTCGGACGCCCTCAGCAGCATGACGGTGCCATTGATTTCCGGGGACGAAGTCGTCGGGACGCTGAACGTCGAAAGCCCCCGGCTCGACGGCTTCGGGCCGGACGATTTGCAATTCACCGAACTCTTCAGCCGGGAAATCGCCTCCGCTCTGCACACCCTCGACCTACTCAGCGCACAGCAATCGTGCGCGGTCTCGCAGTCGATCGACCAAGTGAGCCGGGAGATCGCGCTGCCGGTGGACGACGTGCTGGCCAGCGCCGCCGTGTTGCTGAAGAAATTCCACGCGCTCGATCCCGAGACGACCCTGCACCTCCGCCGCATCGTCGCCAACGCCCGGCTGGTGAAGGACTGCGTTCGGAAAGTCGGCCAGCAGGCCCAGGCGAACGAACCGGCCGGGGAGCCGCAACTCCTCCATGGCAAACGCATCCTGATCATCGAGCAGGACGAGCGGATGCGGAAGTCGGCCCACCTTCTATTGGAGCGCTTGGGCGCCGAGTCCGAATCCGCGGCGACGGCGGCCGAGGCGCTGGCGATGCTCGCCGATTCGTCGTACGACGCGGTCTTCACCGAAGTGCGTCCGCAGGATATGAGCGGCTACGAAACCTTCTCCCGCATCCTCGAGATGCGCCCCGGCATCCGCATCGCCATGACCACCGGCTACGGCTACGACGCGGCCCATTCGCTGGTCAAAGCCCGCATGGACGGCCTCCGCCACGTTCTGTTCAAACCCTTCAAGCAGGATCAAGTCGTGAACGCGGTACTGGCATTGGTCGCGCCCCTGAGCGCCCCCGCCCCGGCGGGGACGTTTTGATAGGGATGGCGTGTCGATGCACTTCGAGAAATGTAGGGGCACCCCTTGTGGGTGCCCTGGACCCGGAATAGCGGGCATCCGGTTTGATGGATGGTACGACACGTCGGCATCCTGTTCCGGCACCCACAAGGGGCGCCCCTACAGTTGCCATATCACCGATTGTCCGACAACCGGATCTATTGTTCGGAAGTGTCGCTGTGTACGATCCTGAAAAACACCACCGCAGATCCATTCGATTGAAAGGATATGACTACTCCCAAGCGGGGATGTACTACATCACCATTTGTGTAAACGATGGGACACACCGATTCGGTGAAGTCGAGAATGCGGAAATGTGCCACAACGAAGCGGGGCGAATGGTGGAAGGGGTCTGGCAGGATTTGCCGAGTCGCTTTCCCAATGTCACCTTGGATGAGTTCATCGTGATGCCCAATCATCTCCACGGCATTTTCTGTATCGCTCCCGCGGATCGAATTGGTGAAATCACGGTCGGGACAATCGTCGGTGCCTTCAAATCGATCCTGACGGTCGACTACATCCGCGGTGTGAAGGCGGGCCGATGTCCACCGTTCCACAAGCAATTGCTCCAGCGGAATTTTTTTGAACACATCATTTCGGACGAAGTTGAGCTGGATCGCATACGGGAATACATCATCGACAACCCGGCGCGATGGCAATTCGACCGTGGCCATCCCGAGGCGACGGGTATGTAGGGGCACCCCTTGTGGGTGCCCTACACCGGATGACTGGCATGTAGGGGCACCCCTTGTGGGTGCCCTGCACCGGATGCCGTAGATGCCTTGCGAATCAGTCCCGCATTAGAATCGTCACCCATCCCGGATCCAGGGCACCCACAAGGGGTGCCACTACGGTTCATGTCCACATAGGGAACCGCAATTGTCGATCATACTGCGTGTCCCTGCGGTTTCCCCCTTGCCACCGGCGCGACCACCGGCGAATCTAGTCGCGTCCTCTCTCGCCGTTTCCTATCGCCGGATGGACCGTCTATGGCCGCGCCCGAACCCGAATTCAAACCGTTCGTCCCCGCGACCGAATCGCCGCCGGAATTCACCATCGCCCCGATCGTCGTCGGGTCGCTGCTCGGCGTCCTCTTCGGGGCATCGTCGGTCTGGCTCGTGCTCAAGGTCGGCCTCACCGTCTCGGCGTCGATCCCGGTGGCGGTACTTTCGTTCGCCCTCTTCCGCGTCATGCAGAGCGTCGGCTTCCGCAAGCGCAGCGTCCTCGAGTCGAACACCGCGCAGACCGCGGGCAGCGCCGGCGAGAGCATCGCCTTCGGCGTCGGCCTCGTCATGCCCGCGCTGCTCGTGCTCGGGTTCGACATCGACGTGATTCGCGTGATGACCGTCGGCGTCCTCGGTGGACTGCTCGGCATCCTCATGATGATCCCGCTCCGCCGCGCGTTCATCGTCCAGAAGCACGGCGAACTGAAGTACCCCGAAGGCACCGCTTGCGCCGATGTTCTCAAAGCCGGCGAGAAGGGCGGCAGCACCGCGGGCATCCTCGTCATCGGCTTCGGCATCGGCTTCCTCTACCAGTTCATGATGCTCGGCTTGAAGATGTGGCAAGACACCGCGACCAAAGCCCTGTGGGTCACGCAGGAAGGTGGAAAAGTCATGGGTCTGAAGGGCGCCGCCGTCGGCTGCGAGATGTCGGCCCCGCTCTTGGGCGTGGGCTACATCATCGGGCCGCGGATCGCGAGCATCATGGTCGCCGGCGGCGTGCTGGCCTACCTCGTCATCTCGCCGATGATCGTCTTCTTCGGGGATCACCTCGATCAACCGCTGCTCCCCGCGGTGTCCAAGATCGACGACAAAACCGGCGTCGATACCGGCCTCATCAAGAACATGAAACTCCGCGACATCCGCAACAATTACATCCTCTACATCGGGGCGGGGGCGGTCGCGGCCGGCGGTATCATCAGCATGATGCGCGCGCTCCCGGTGATCGTGTCGAGCGTGATGGCGGGGCTGAAGGACGCCTTCGGGAAACCGAACCCGGCCCACGCGGGGGGCGTCCCGCGGACCGAGCGCGATATGCCGATGAGCGTCGTGCTTTTCGGCTGCTTGGGGATGGTGGTGGCGCTCGCCGCCGCACCGCAACTCGGCCTGGGCCTCAGCGTGACCGGGGTCGTCGGGGCATTCATGATCCTCTTCTTCGGCTTCCTGTTCGTCACGGTGAGCAGCCGCCTGACCGGGGAAATCGGGTCGAGCAGCAACCCGATTTCGGGGATGACCGTCGCCACGCTACTGATGACCTGCGTCATCCTGTTGGCGCTCGCGGAGTTCGATGTCATCACCATCGGCAAGGATATCAAGCTGATGGCGCTGACCATCGCAGGGGTCGTTTGCATCGCGTGCAGCAACGGCGGCACCACTTCGCAAGCCCTCAAAACCGGGCACCTCTTGGGCGCCACGCCGATTTATCAGCAGTACGCAATCCTGATTGGTTCGCTCGTATCGGCGCTCGTGGTCGGCGTCGTGCTCATCGGGTTGAACCAAGCCGGGACGATCTACACGAAGCTCGCGTTGCCGGCGGTGAAAGTGGACGTGTCCAAGTTGAAGGACACCGACCGCGTGCAGCGCGGGCAGTACAAGGACGATGCGACCACCTACAAGGTGCTCATCGTCGGCGACCGCGAGAAACTCGACCCGGGTCTCTTCCAAGCGGGTCAACCGACGGACGTGGCGAAGGTGATCCCGCCCGGCAAATACCTGATCGACGACGGGGGCTCAATCGTCTACCGCTGCGACCCGGCGGTGAATGGCAAGCTCGAATACGAGGACAGCGAAGAGGACAAACCGGACGCCGAACGGACGAAGATGAGCAGCAAGAAGTTCGATGCGCCCAAGACGCAACTCGTCGCGATGATCATCGACGGAGTGCTCGACCGCAACCTGCCGTGGGATCTCGTACTCATCGGGGTGCTCATCGCCATCACGCTCGAATTGGCCGGGGTTCCGTCGCTGCCGTTCGCGGTCGGGGTCTATCTCCCGCTGTCGTCGAGCATGCCGATCTTCCTCGGCGGAATGCTGCGCTGGCTGGTGGACAAGCTCCGGCGCCGCCCCGAAGAAGGCGACTCCGGCCCCGGCGTGC
>JAYTBD010000376.1:0-4511 GCA_043737155.1 Fimbriiglobus sp.
GCAGAACGTCTGCGACCCCTCCGGGGTCGATGACACATTCAACGCCTGCCCGGTGGTCTTCGACCACCGGATAATCTCTGCGATCCCTCCGGGATCAAAGAATGTCCCGTTTTCGTTCGAATGGGGATGGGAGAGTCAACATCTTGCCCGCGACATTGGAACGGATTCATTCCGAGCAAATCTTCCACGACCGCCAAGCGGAAGAGCGCGGCGAGAGCTTCCGCGTCGGCCGGGCCGATCTTCGCTTCGACGACGCAGAGTATCTCGATCACGAAACCTGGATCCGATCCGCGTTTGCGGAACTCGGCGATGTCCGCGGGAAAGCGATCCTCGACTACGGTTGCGGGCACGGCATGGCCGCGGTGGTGTTGGCCCGTGCCGGGGCCCGCGTTTCCGCCTTCGACCTGTCGCCGGGATACGTCGCCGAAGCGGAGCGGCGCGCCGCTGTCAACAGGGTGTCAGTCGAGTTCCGCGTCGCCGATGCGGAGCACCTTCCTTACCCCGACGCCGGTTTCGACGCCGTGTGGGGCAACGCGATTCTCCATCATCTCGACTTGCACCGGGCCGGGTCGGAATTGTACCGCGTATTAAAACCGGGCGGGGTCGCGGTTTTCTGCGAACCGTGGGGCGGTAACCCGCTGCTGAACATCGCCCGACGCAGGCTGCCCTATCCGGGAAAGGGGCGAACGCCGGACGAACGCCCGCTCAGCCGCCGCGACTTGGCCCCTCTGCGGACGCACTTCCCGAGTTTGCAATGGCGCGGCCATCAGCTCTCCGGCATGATCCGGCGCGTAATCAAGTCGCCGCTCGTGCTCGCACCCGGCGACCTCGCTGACAGGCTCGCGTTCGCCATCTGTCCACCGCTCGAAAATTTCGCGCGCTATGTGGTGCTGACGATGCGGAAGGGGTAACCTGAACACCCATGGATGCCGCCCCCGCGATCTCCCGTTCCACCCAAACCGCACTCGCGGCGTGCATCCTCTTCACCGGTCTGTTCGCCGCCTATCGTCTCTATGTCCCGGCCAATTCCGCCCGACCTACCGAAGATGCGCCGCCCCGCCGACAGATCGACCTCAACCGCGCCGACCGCCAAGAACTCCTGCAGATCCCCGGTCTCGGCGCGAACACCGCCGATGCGATTCTGGCCCACCGCGCCGAGCGCGGGCCGTTCGAGAGCCTCGACGAACTCAGCCACGTCCACGGCATCGGACCCAAGACGACGGAGAAAGTGAAGCCGTGGTTGCAACTCGGATCGGGCGCCGACGAACCCGTCGAAAGACTGGAACGCAAGCCGCTGCCACCGTCGACGGGCAAGGCCGCCAAGATCGCGGCGACGGACGCGAAGATCGACGTGAACTCCGCCGGCGAACCCGAGTTGATGCGCCTGCCCGGTATCGGCCCTACGCTCGCCGGGCGCATCGTCTCGGCCCGGCCCTTCGCCAATGTCGATGACTTGGGCCGGGTCAAAGGTATCGGCGTGAAAAACTTGAACACCATCCGGCCCTTCATCATCGCCAATTGAGCCGGGTCGGGTAAGCGCCCGGAGATATCGCAACTCCGGGCGCTCACGCAACCCGGCTCTTCAACGAGTGTTTGGGAAATTGACGAGCGACCGCAGAATCTCGATCCCCCGTTCCAGCGTTACATCCTTGGCGGCGTAGCTGATGCGGAAATGCGTGTCGGCTTTGCTGAATACGCCGCCGGGGATCACGAGCAGATTGCGCTTCACCGCTTCCGCGGCGAATTCGGTGCCCGTGCCCCACGGAGTCTTCGGATAGAGGTAGAACGCCCCGCCGGGGACCGCGAATTCGTAGTGGCCCTTCAGCCCCGCCATCAGCAGATCGCGCTTACGCTTGTAATCCGCGACGATGCCGGTGACATCGTAATCGCACGCGGCGAGGCCGGCGTGCTGCACCATGCTCGGGGCGCAGACGAACGTGCTCTGCTGCAACTTCATCATCTCGTCGATCAGCGCCTTCGGACCGTGGGCGTAGCCGAGGCGCCAGCCGGTCATGCCGTAGGTCTTGCCGAAACCCTCGATGACGAGCACGCTGTCGTCGAACTCCGCCGGGCTGCGCGGCGGAGTGTCGTAGTGGAACGCTTTGTAGATTTCGTCGCTGACAACGAGGATGCCACGTTTGCGGGCGAACTCGGCGATGGCCTTCATCGCCTCGGGTTCGACGACGCTCCCGGTCGGATTCGACGGGCTGCAGAGCAGGATCATCTTCGTGCGCGGGGTGCAGGCGGCGATGAACTTGTCCGCATCGATACGGAAGTCGGGCGCGGTGTCGACGCCGACAAAGGTGCCGCCGGCGAGGGCGACCATGTTCGGGTACATGACGAAGTACGGGTCGGCCGCGACGACTTCGTCGCCGGGGTTCACGGTCGCCAAGATCGCGAGCATCAGTCCGCCGCTGGTGCCGCTGGTGATGAGCAGATCGCGGTCGGGGTGGTCGTACGATTTCCGCACGTCGCCCAGCAGGCGGTCCCGCAGTTCCGGGATTCCCTGCGTGACGGTGTAGCCGTTCTTGCCCGCGTCGATGGCCGCCTTGGCCGCGGCTTTGATCGGCTCGGGCACGTCGAAGTGCGGCTGCCCGATGCTGAGATTCACCGGATCCTTCAACGAGCGCGCCAATTCGAAGACCTTGCGGATGCCGGACATCTCCACGGCCTTGGAGCGATCCGAAATCCAATGCGATACGTTCATGGGGGAACCAAAATTAACCACGGGGGCAGAGATCGGCTTTGAGCAGTTGCCATCTGCGGAAGATTGTACCTCGGTGCGGGACGATAGGCTCTGGGCCCATCAAACTTCCGCCGTGGGGGTGTTGGAAAATCGGCGGACCGATCCTAAACTGACCGGTGTCCATGTCTCCGGTCGGGCGTTCGCCCATGTTTCTCCCCCCGTTTCGAAAGGTGTTCATCATGTTCCAGCGCGTCTGTCTAGTGGCCGTGTGCGCAATCGGCCTGAGCGCGGCGGTCGCAGCCGAAGCGATCACCCTCGAGTTGAAGGACTTCAAATTGAAGGGGGCGTTCGACGACAACACCGGCGTGGTCCTTGACGAGGGCAACTCCAAGATCGGTTTCTACACCGAAGGCACGGCCATCGCCACGGTGAAGGTCCCCGAGGACGGCGAGTACACCATCGCCATCGAAGCGTCCTGCGACGAGGCCGAGAAGGCCAAGGCCAAGATGACCGTGAAGGTCGGCGACGACGTGGTGAAGGAGAATTTCGAACTGACCGCGGTCGAAGCGAAAGAGTACACCTTCACCGCCAAGCTGAAGAAGGGCGATGCCAAGCTGAGCATCGCCTTCACCAACGACGCCTTCGAAGAAGGCAAGTTCGACCGCAACCTGTACGTGCACAAGGTCAAGGTCGAAAAGAAGAAGTGAGCGCGAAAGAACTCGCGGCGATTGAGGGCCGACGCACGTTTGACTTCCGAAGTCCGGCTTCGACTTAGGAAGCGTTAGGAGTGAGCGACTCCCGAAGCCGAACCGCCCCGCAAGGACTTCCGAAGTCGAAGCCGGACTTCGGAAGTCGGCGCGGTGTCTCCATCCGACACCGAGAATCGTTGCTAAGCAGTATAAATCCCTGCGCCCTTCCCGAATCCTCTCCGCCCGCTATACTCCTAGTTCGCACGAATCGGTCCGTCCGGTTCGCTGTCCGCCCGAGCGATTGGGCGAGTGTTGGAATCGGGGCACCAAGTGAAGCGGTTCGCCCGCCTTCCCCCTTGCATTCCACAACCGCGTTGAAGGAGGCCGCCATGGCCCATCGGAACAAGACCAACAAGAGCGTGAAGAAGCGGATGCGCGTCACGGGCACCGGGAAGCTGAAGTATTCCAAGTGCGGCAAGCGCCACTTGAATGCCCACTTCACCGCCAAGCGCCGCCGCCAACTCCGGAACGCCGGCGTCATCACCAGCGTCATCGTGCAGAAGTACCTCATCGCGATGAACGAGCAGTAATCCCGCCCCGCCCGGCAATCCTTTCTCCACACTCACCGATTCAACACGGGATACCCGACCATGGTTCGCGCAGGCAGTGGCAAGACCACCATGCAACGGCGGAAGCGGATCCGCAAGCTCACCAAGGGCTTCCGCCTCAGCCGCCACAATTTGTACCGCCAATCGCTGACGACGCTGCTCCGGGCGCGGGCCTTCGCCTTCCGCGACCGCCGCGTCAAGAAGCGGATGTTCCGCAAGCTCTGGATCATCCGCATCAACGCGGCCTGCCGCGCCCGCAGTCTCCGCTACAGCGAGTTCATCGCCGGCTTGCAGCGGGCGTTCATCGCACTCGACCGCAAGTCGCTGTCCGAGATCGCGATCCACGATCCGACCACCTTCGACAAGATCGTGGAACTGGCGAAGGCGAACTTGCCGGAGGCACTGGCGAAGCAGCACGCGGCCAAGGCTACGAAGTAATCGATCCTACAGGCCTCTATCGATCCGTGTCCTACGGTCCTTCGACGGAGTTTGTCGGCGGGAGTCACTCCCGCTCGGAGAGAGGCGCCC
>JAYTBD010000377.1:0-1750 GCA_043737155.1 Fimbriiglobus sp.
TTCGGGAAGCGGTCGGCGGTGCGCTCCTTCACCTCTTTGTTAGTGGGTCGGTAGTAGTGCTTCGCAATCACCTCTTGGGCTTCCTTCGTGTAGAGGAATTCGAGGTACGCCTTCGCCACTTCCGCGGTCCCCTTTTTGCGGGCGATGGCATCGACGACGGCGACATGCGGTTCGGCCTGCACGCTCTCGCTCGGGTAGACGATCTCGAGTTCGCCTTTCGATTCGAGCACTTCGAGGTAGGCCTCGTTCTCCCAAGTGAGGTGCACATCCCCTTGGCCTTTGCGGGCGAACTTCTCGGTGGCGCTCCGCGCGGCCGGTTCCAAACCGGGCGTCCGCCGGAACAGTTGTTTCACGAACTCTTCGGCGTCCGCGTCCGTGCCGTGTTTCAAAACCGACCCCCATGCCGCGAGGAACGCCCATTTGCCGTTCCCCGAGGTTTTGGGATTCGGCACGATGATCTGGATTTCACCGACCTCGCCTTTGATCAAGTCGGCCCACTGGCGGATGTTCTTTGTGTTCCCCTTCCGGACGACGAAGACGATCGTCGAGGTGTAAGGTAGCGAGCGTTTGTCGAGCTTCGACTCCCAGCCGTCGTCCATCAGCCCGGCTTTGCGGATGGCGTCGGTGTCGCTCCAAAGCGCGAGCGTGACCACGTCGGCTTCGAGTCCATCCATGACCTGCCGGGCTTGGCTCGCGGATCCGCCGTGGGATTGGCGGATGGTGATGCGTCGGCCGGTTTCCTGTTCGTAGCGGTTGCAGAAGCGCGGGTTGAGATCCTTCCAAAGTTCGCGGGTCGGATCGCAGGCGACGTTGAGCAATTCGGTCCCAGACGATTCGCGCACGACCCCGGACGCGAGCAGCCATAGCCCGGCGCCGAGCAGATAGAGCGCGACCGCGAGATACACGACCGAACGGAGCATGGGCGAACCAACGGGTTTTGCAACCGTTGGAATAGCACGGCACCGTGCGATTGAACAGGGTGAGATGTGACGGAGTGGCTATTTCGCAGGGACGAACGGCTGCGTCCATGCACACTCGACGTCACCCTTTTGGTACGGGTTCGGGTGCGGCTTGGTCGATGTCACTTTCGCCCGGACGTACAACTCCTTGCCGGTGAATTTGTACGCCGCGTCCTTACCTTTTCCGGTGCCGACGCCTTTGCCAATGTCGGCGGGGTAGCGTTTGGTCACGTCGAGTTCCTTGCCCTCGCCGTCCGTCACGGGGGTCGCTTCGATCTTCGTCCCCTCCATCGTGGCGAACAATTCGGTCGTGTATTCCACGCCCAGTTCCCCCGCGATCTCCAGTTTCAACTCGCCGTCGCGGATGCCGACGTCTTTCAGCGTCACCCCCGATGTGAAGTAGAAATCCCCGGCGTGCATCGCTTTGACGAGCGCCTCGGCGGTGAGGTGCTTGGCCCGGACCATGATCCACCCGCGGCCGGGGTTCACCTTGCCGGCGCCGAACTCGTGGTAGCCGTGGGCGTCGTCGGTGGCGACGCCGTAGACGATGGGCAACTTCAATTGCCCGAGCCGCACGGAAAGTAAAATATCCCAGATGCGTTCGGTGCTCGCGTGGGTGGCGTCGCCGTAGTTGCGGACGCCGGGGTGGCCGTTGAACACCTCGAAGTATTTGAGTTCCTCGATGGCGAACAAATCCTCGGCGCGGACGCCCCAGCCGAAGTTCGGGTGGTTGAGGAACGTGATCCCCGGCCAGCCGGTCTTCTTCTGCTGGTCGTAGATGGCCTTCATGT
>JAYTBD010000378.1:0-1747 GCA_043737155.1 Fimbriiglobus sp.
GCCAGCTTCCGGTCCGCGAACCACGCTGGCCCCTTCAGGGCAGAAGAGGGGTTGTTCCATACCCAGGGCTTCCGCCCTGGGCTAAGTAAGTCGGCCCCGCCGGGGCGAAGAGTTCGGCGGCATCCCAAACCTGACCGTCGGTAACAAATCAGTTGCAACGCTCCAATAGATCACGCTCCGCGTGACGTGCTTCCCACGATCGACAAAGCTGAATTCATTACCCGCGTCACGCAGAGCGTGACCTACTGTTACCGACTCCGATCACACCCGTATTGAACGCTGCTGTCGAGCATCTACAATACCCGATTGCAAACTCGCGACCATTGTGCGCGCCGCTCGCTCCTTTCAGATTGCACCGCATGGCCACGAAGCTCAAATCGAAATCCCTGCCGCTGACGCACGCCGCGGCGCAACCGACCGCGCCCGCTCAGATGAAGGGGAGCTACGCTTTCATCAGCTTGGGGTGCCCGAAAAACCTCGTCGATTCCGAGCGGATGCTCGGCAAGCTCGCCCAGGATGGCTACGCGTTTCAATCCGACACCGACGGCGCCGATGTCGTCGTCATCAACACGTGCGGGTTCATCGAACCGGCTCGGCAGGAATCGCTCGGCGTCATCCGCGAAATGCTCGCGCTCAAGAAAGCCGGGCGGATCGGCTCGGTCGTCGTCGCCGGCTGCTTGGCCGAACGCCAAGGCGACATGCTGCTGAAGGAAGTGCCCGAGGTCGATCAGATCGTCGGCGTCTTCGGCCGCGAGGAAATCGCGTCGGTCGTCGACCGCGCCGTACTGCACCGCGACGAGCAGCGCTCGGTCTTCCGCCCGGCGCCGGTCCGCGCCCAAGAAGACACGTCCCGGCTGCGCATCACCCCCCGGCACTTCGCCTACCTCAAGATTTCCGAGGGCTGCGACCGCCTGTGCACCTACTGCGCCATCCCGCAGATGCGCGGCAAGCACGTGACCAAACCCATCGAAGAAGTCGTCCGCGAAGCGCAGGAACTCGTCGCCGACGGCGTGCGCGAATTGATCCTCGTGGCCCAAGACACGACCTACTACGGCATGGACCTCTACGGCAAGGTCCGCCTCGCGGAGCTGCTCCGCGAACTCGACAAAGTCGACGGGTTGAATTGGATCCGCGTGCTCTACGTTTACCCCGAACACGTCTCGGATGAACTGCTCGAAACCCTCGGCGGCGCGAAGAAGATCATCCCCTACCTCGACATGCCGTTGCAGCACATCAACGACCGCGTGCTGAAGCGCATGGTCCGCCGCGTGGACCGCAGCGCGACCGAGAAACTGATCGCGCGGATGCGCCGAGCGATGCCGGGATTGGCGCTGCGGACGACGTTCATCGCCGGCTTCCCCGGCGAGACCGAGGCCGAGTTCGAGGAGTTGAAACAGTTCGTGAAAGAACAAAAGTTCGAGCGCGCCGGCGTCTTCCCCTACAGCTTGGAACCGGGCACCCCGGCCGAGAAACTCGACGGCCATATGCCCGAAGAAGTCAAGGCCGCCCGCGTCGCGGGGATCATGGAAGTGCAGCAGCGAGTCGCCTTCGATTGGGCCGCCAACCGCGTCGGGCAAGAACTCGAGTGCATCATCGACGGGCCCGACCCCGAGTTCGCCAACCACTTCAAAGCCAGGAGCTACGCCGACAGTCCGGACATCGACTGCGAGGTCCGGGTGAAAGGGAAGAACCTCCGCGGCGGCGACTTCGCCAAAGTGAAGATCACCGCGGCGGACGGGTACGACTT
>JAYTBD010000379.1:0-4499 GCA_043737155.1 Fimbriiglobus sp.
ATGGTGGGTGGAATCATCGGGCAAGAGCCGAAGCCGGGGGAAACCAAAGCCGCCAAGGCGGATCCCAAAGTCGAGCCGAAGGCGAAAGGGCAACTCCCCCAGAACTGGAAACAGCTCGGGCTGACGGATGAGCAAGTGCAAAAGGTGTACAAGGTGCAAGGGAAATACAACGACGACATCGATAAGCTCGAAGCTCAGATCAAAGAGTTGAAAGCCAAGATGTCGAAAGAGCGGAGCGAAGTGCTCACCTCGGAACAAAAGAAACGCCTCGATGAAATCCTCAAGGGCAAAAGCGGCGCGGACAAGTAATGGGCCTCTCGCGCACCGTCACATTTACCGCCGATTCCCGACCCACGTGGGAATCGGTGCGCCTCGCCGCAACGACGATGGGCGAAACACCCGTCGTCCGGATGATCGACAATCTGCCCGCTTTCCCCGATGAAATCCCCGGACCCGACTGGATCGATCTCCGACTCTCCCTTTCCGGCGGGATGGTGACGATCCGTTCCACCCCGGTCGGTTGGATCGTTTCCATCTGGGGCAATGCCGACCAAGCCTTGCTCAGGTCTTGGAGCGTCGTCTGTTGGGCCGTCGCGTCGGCGGGGGAGGGGAGTGTGATCCTCGAGGATGGGCGGGCGGTTACCGCGGACGAGTTTCGCGACCTCGCTCTCCGATGATCTTGCTGGAAAGTGCCCGAAAACGTACCGTTCTCTTCACGGCCCCGACCGGTGAGGACTCGCATTGGCACATACTCTGCAAGAAGCGGCCGCGTGGATAGACGGTACGGTTGTCGGCGACGCGGGTACGGTTTGGAATCGGGCGATGTCGCTGCTCGACGCCGAGGCGGGCGATCTCGTCCTGATCGACAACCCGAAGAAACTGGGAGACTGGGCCAAAAGCCCGGCCGCCGCCGCAGTCGTTCCACCGAATTTCCCGGCGGGCGACCGCCCCATCATCCGCGTGGCGGAGCCTCTGAAAGCTTATCTGCGACTCATCCAAAAGTTGCGCGGCGATCGGGCGTGGCCCCGGGCAATTCACCCTACAGTCATCGTCGATCCAACGGCGATCCTCGGCGCGAATATCAGCATCGGGCCGCGTTCGATGATCGGATCCCGCACGATTCTCGGGGACAATTGCACCATCGGGATGGGAGTCTGCGTCGGATCGGATTGCCGATTGGGCCGGGACAACACGCTCCACCCCGGCGTCGTGCTGTACGACGACACGGTGTTGGGCGATCGCGTCGAAGTCCACGCCAATAGCGTCATCGGCTCCGACGGGTACGGCTATCGAACCGAGGCGGGGAAACACGTGAAAATCCCGCAGCTCGGTTACGTCGACATCGGTAACGACGTAGAAATCGGCGCTTCGGTGACGATCGATCGCGGGACTATCGGCCCCACGCGAATCGGCGAAGGGACGAAGATCGACAACTTGGTGATGATCGCGCACAACTGTCAAATCGGGCGGCATAACCTCATCGTCGCCCAGGTGGGAATCGCGGGATCGTCGAGCACCGGGGATTACGTCGTGCTCGGCGGGCAATCCGGCGTGGTCGATCACATCCACGTCGGCGAACACTCGATGATCGCCGCGGCGACCGCGGTCACACGGAGTATACCGCCGAACTCGCAGGTCGCGGGAAACCCGAGCATGCCTGTGCGCGAGTTCCTCCGCGCCGTGACGAATTGGAAGAAACTCTCTGAACTCCGCCGGACGGTGGCGGAGTTGGAACGGAATCTCGCCCCGCCGCGGTCCGACTCATGACGGCGCCGATCGGATTGATCGCCGGCGCGGGTCGATTTCCGATCCTGTTCGCGCTGAAAGCCCGCGAGCTCGGCATCCCGGTCGTTTGCATCGGCATCGCGGGGATGGCCGATCCTTCCCTCCGCGAAGTCTGCCCGCACTTTTACTGGTTGCGGCGGATGTCGCTGAGCTTCGTGCTCCGCAACTTCCGACGCAACGACGTCACGCGTTGGACCATGGCGGGGAAGTACCACAAAACGGTACTCTTCCAGCCTTGGCGATGGTTTCGATTGCTACCCGACTGGCGGGTGGCCAAGTTTTTGCTCTCGCGCGTGCGCCGCAACAACGCGGACGATACCTTGCTGCTCGGTATGATCGCCGAGTTCGAGCGGGAAGGATTCTCGTGCGTCTCGGCCCTCGAACTCTGTCCGGAGTTGCTCGTGAAAGAAGGCCAATTGACCCGGCGGGCACCCACAGCCCGCGAACTGCTCGACATCGAGTACGGTTGGTCGCTTGCGCGGGAGATGGGCCGACTGGACATCGGCCAGAGCGTCATGATCCGCGATCGTGCGTGCATCGCGGTCGAAGCGATCGAAGGGACGGACCGCTGCATCGAGCGCGCCGGCGACCTCTGCGGCCGGGCCGGGTTCGTCGTCGTGAAGGTCGCCAAACCCGAACAAGATATGCGTTTCGACGTCCCGACCGTGGGCCCCGCCACCGTAGAGGCTATGCGCGCGGCCGGTGCGACGGCCCTCGCCATCGAAGCGGGGAAGACGATCCTCATCGACGAACCGGAAACGCTGGCATTGGCGGACAAGTACCAGATGGCCATCGTCGCCCGCGCGGAGCGATAAGCCGCAATCTCTCGACCCGACCGACCAGAAACTGATAAATTACGGTTGTCTTCGTCATTCCCGCAATCGCCCGCAGCATCCTCCATGGCCTCGTTCTCGTTCGACTTGCCCGAGAAATGGCCCTCCGACCCGAACGCGATTCTGGAACGCGCTTGGATTTCGGGGGGCTACGACAATGCGCCGGTCGCGGTCCAACGGCGCCACGACGACCGGACTCTCGTCCTGATTCGCGAGGAAAACGAGAGCGGCAGCTTGTCCCTCCCATGGCTGGTCCAAGGCGAATCGCGCATCGTCACCACATCGACCCTCCGGGTGCAGGCCGAGCCTTACCGACTCGTACTCGAACTCGCCCGCGGGTCTGTCAACCGCGCCCGCAACCTGTTCTTCGCTTTGCAATCGGCCGCGATTCCCACGCCGGCGATTCTGCAAACGGATCTCGCGGAAGTCTCTCGGGCGTTCGGCCGCGCGATTTTGACCGACGATCCGCCGACGCGCGACCGCCACGCGGGCGTCGTGATCGAAGCGGCTTCGCGGCTCTCCGATCGCATGACCGCCGCCCTGACCGCCTACCGCATCGACACCCGCTTGAAAATGAAACGCCCCCTGCCCACGCTGTCGGGCTGCCGGCTCTCGGCTCCGCTTTCCCCGGCCGAAGCCGACCTTTATGTAGTGTCCTTCAACGCCGTACGGATCGTGCCCAACTGGAAGCAGATCGAAAGGGAAGAAGCGAACTTCAACTGGAGTCAACTCGACCCGCTCATCCGCTGGGCCGGTGCCGCGGGTTTGGCCGTGTCGATGGGCCCGCTCGTAGATCTCTCCGAAGAGACCATCCCCGACTGGATCCTTTCCTCGGCGGGCGATTTTCCCAACTTGGCCGCGTTCTTCAGTGATTTCGTCGGAACCCTCATCTCCCGCTACCGCGACAAGTGCCGGCATTGGGAACTCTTTTCCGGCTTCAACCACGCCGATTCCCTCGGTTTAGTGGAAGACGACCGGCTCCGCCTGGCGGCCCGACTGCTCGAAACGGCGCGGGAAGTCGACCCACAAGCACAGTGGACCTTTGGCTTGCAGCAACCGTGGGGGGATTATCTTGTCGATTCGGATCTGCGCTACTCGCCACTGGGATTCGCGGACACGCTTTTGCGAGGCGGGTTCGAGGTTTCGGCTCTCGAGCTCGACCTCAGTCCCGCCCAACCCCCGCGGGGAAGCCTGCCGCGCGATCCGCTCGATATTCTGCAGTTGCTCGAATTGTTCGATCCGCTGAATTGCCCGTTCGATATCACGCTGGCCGCGCCCCTTACCGCCGGGGCGACAATGGCCCTCGCCACCGTTGAAACCCTGATCGCCTCGCCGTCGGTACGCGCCGTGTATTGGGATCGTTGGTCCGTCCAGCAGGCGCACGCGACCACCCCTTCGGCCGAGTTGTACCCGCCGTCTCCCGACCGGCCCGCGCTGGGATGGTTTCGGGAAGCCCGCACGAATTGGCTGCGGTGACCCCGCGGCATGAGCCCGACTTCACCCGCGTCCGCCCGATCGACGTTGATATTGGCAGCCGTGCTATGGAGCGCCGGTAGCTTCTTCACGCGCGTTCTCACCGCCCCGACGGCGTTTCATTTGAACGAAGCCGCACTCACGCCGATTCAGATCGCTTTCTGGCGAGGCCTCTTCGCGGGTTTCGTGCTCATTCCGCTCGTGAGGCGGAGGGAGTTCCGTTTCCGATTGCCTATGGTCGGCATGGTCCTTTGCTTCGGCGTGATGAGCGGACTGTACCTTTCGGCCCTCGGCTACGGCAATGCCGCCAATGCGATCCTGCTCCAAAACACCGCCCCGGTCTGGGTGTACCTCATCGGCGTCTACCTCCTCGGCCACCGCGCGGATCCCGGAGCGGGGCAGGCGACG
>JAYTBD010000380.1:0-4498 GCA_043737155.1 Fimbriiglobus sp.
GGCGCTCACGCAACCCGGCTCGGGCACCCCTTTCCGAGATCGGCGCGACCATGCTCACCACCGAACTCATCGAACGCATTCTCGCCGCCCTCCCCGGCAAGACCATCGGATTGGTCGGCGACTTGTTCCTCGACCGCTATCTCGACATCGACGCGGCGCGCAACGAACCCTCGGTGGAAACGGGACTGACCGCGTACCAAGTCACCGGCGTGCGATCGTACCCCGGCGCCCTCGGCACGGTGCTGAACAACCTCGCGGCATTGGGCGTCGGGCGGATCGTTCCCGTTTCCATCATCGGCGATGACGGCGAAGGCTACGAGCTGATGCGGGAACTGGTGAAACTCTCGGCCGTGGATGCTTCTCACTTGATGAGGGAACCGAGTCGCCGCACGCCGACGTACACCAAACCGATGCTGCACGAGGTCGGCGCCGTCCGCGAGTTGAATCGCCTCGACATCAAGAACCGTACGCCGACCGACTTGCTATTAGAAGTGTGCATCATCGACCGGCTCACCGATCTTTGGTCGGAGTTCGACGCGCTCCTCGTGCTCGATCAGGTCGGCGAAGCGAATTGCGGCGTCATTACGGAGCGGGTTCGCGAATGGATCATCGCCAAGGCGCACTTCGCGCCGGAACGATTCGTCTTGGCCGACAGCCGCGAACAGATCGGGCTCTTCCGCCACGTCTGCGTGAAGCCGAACTTCGCCGAAGCGCAGCGCTGGGTGCGCGATGGCGATGCTCAGGCCTTGGCCGAGTTGGTGCGAGCGCCGGTGCTGCTCACGCGCAGCGAGGCCGGGATCGCGCTGGCGAAACCGGGTGGGACCGGGATTCAATCGATTCCCGCCTACCCGGTGACCGGTCCGATCGACCCCTGCGGCGCCGGCGACAGTTGCAGCGCGGCCATCGCCTGCGCCATGGCGTCCGGGTGCACGCTCGAAGACGCCGCGGCGTTCGGCAACTTGATCGCGTCGATCACCGTTCAACAAATCGGCGTCACCGGCACCGCCCCGCCGGGCCGAGTGCGCAGTCGGTGGAAGGAGTCGACGGGTGAATCCCGATGATCCGCCGGCGAATCACTCCCTACGATAGCTTCCCCGTTCGGGAGTCGCGCCGGTACCTGAACTACTGCAAGCCTTCGGGTATGCGGCCCTCGTTTACCTCCTGTTCAGCTACCTCGTCACCTTCGGCAGCGGTCGGCCCCTCGTGGAATGGATCAACCCCGGTCGGCGCTTCCTCCCGCTGCTGGCGATGGGTTTGCTCGGCATCGCGTACTCCCTGTTGCTGCGGGCCGTGTGGAAGTACCAGAGCACCCACGCCCAGTTGATGCTGGAACTCGTGAACGAGGAAAAGGCCAAGGCGGAAGTCGTCGGGGCGATGTCGTTCATCTGCTTCGCGCTGGCACTCGCGCTGCTGTACCTCTGGACCTGGTGGAACTTGCCGCGGGATCCGCGCACCTTCTCGTCGAACCCGAACAACCACATCGCGGAGTACCGGCGGGCGCTGCGCCACTTCACGCACTGGAAAGGCGGGATCGACTTCGCCTTCCTCGCCGAGGTGCGCAACGGGGTCACGACCATCGTCGCCGAGGGGGCGTCGAACAAGGACATCCGCAAGGGGCTGTATCGGCTGCCCGATGTGCCGAACGACTTCATCGACAAGGATCCCGGCCGGGCGGTGGAAGAGCAGAAGGGACTCTGGCGGAAAGAGGCCGAGGTCATCTTCCACGACATCCGGCGCCTCGACGACCAAGTCCACTCCGTTAGACAGGGGGCGAACGTGACCCTCTGCTTCGACGTGCAGTTCGGCGCCTTCTTCTTCGAACTGATCGAGCGCGACGCCGCCCGGCCGGACTCGCCGACGTGCCTGTACCTGTTCGCGGCGTCGCTCAACGAGCACGAAGTGGCGACGATGACCGCCGGCCGGCACTTCTATAGTCTGGCGGAGGCGATCCGCTTCATCCGCCGCGGCGTGACGAAGCGGTAGAAGCGGCAATACACTGATAATCGACCGGGGTCGTTACTTTCATCGGAGAGTTTGCCATGCGTTCTCACTTGTGCCTCGTCGGGGCCGTGCTGGCCGGATTGCTGCTCGGGGCGACGGCTTCCGCCGCACCGGTGCCCGCCGCCAACGCCAAGTACGAACAGCCGACGATCGTCATGCAAGCATGGAACGGTCAGAAGCTGCTCGACGGCATCCGGAGCTACGTCAAGCTCAACGGCGGTACGGCCGAGATGCAGATGAAGATCGACGAGACGATCAAAGCCGTCTTGGGCGAGAAGGGATTCGCGGGCCTCGATCTCACCAAGCCGATGGGCGGCTACGCTTACCTGCGGGCCAAGGCCGAAACGTCGTACTTCGTCATCGTCTTACCGATCACAAACGAGAAGGACGCGCTCGAGTTCGCCGATCGCCTCAAGGTGCAAGCCAAAGAGGAATCGAAGCCCAAGGGGGTGTACGAACTCTCGGGCGGCCCCTTCGAGCGCGGCTTGCCCGCGCACCTGCGCTTCTTCGACAAGCACGCGTACATCTCGATCAACGGCGGGGTCGATGCCCTCGGCGACGTCGAAAAGCTGATCCCGATCTCCCGCCTCGTGGACGAGAAAGACACCGCGGTGTTCTCCGCGACGCTGACCGGCAAGCGGATGCCCAAGGAACTGATCGAAGAGGTGTACCCGCTGTTCGACAAGGTGAACGCGGAAGTCGACCGCATGGTGGTCCGCGCCCCGGCCGACATGCCCAAGAACTTCCCGCCGTTTCTCAAAGAGATGCTCGGCTGGGGCCGGCGCAGCTACGACCTGATGGTGGCCGACGGCGACACGCTCTCCGCAAGAGTGCTGCTCGACGCGAAGATCGGCAACCTCGATTTCGAAGCGACCTTGACGCCCAATGCGAAGACCGGCTTAGCGACCGACCTGGCGACGTTTACCCCGGCGAAGGGACGCTTTCACCAACTGGTCACGAAAGACGCCGTGGGCGGGGGTTGGGTCGTACTTCCGGGCCCGATCCCCAAGGGCGTGAAAACGTCCTTCGGCAATTTCTTCGCCGAGTGGATCCCGATGCTCAAAAAGGAGACGGCCCTGCCGGCGGAGTTGCTGCCGATATTCGATTCTTTGGCGGCGATCGCCCAGAAAGCGATCACGGCGGGCGAAGTCGATCTGGGTGCGGTCATGACGGGCCCGACCAAGGACGGGCACTACACCGTGGTCGGGGCGCTCGGTCTGGACGATCCGGCGCCGCTCGTCAAACTCGTGCTGGCGCTCGCCAAGGATCTGCCGAAAGACTTCGCCGAAGCGGTCAAGTTGAACGCCTACAAGATCGGCGACGTACCGGTGCACACCGTCGCCTTGGCGAAGTTCCTCCCCGAAGACATCCTCAAGCTTTTCGGGAAGGAGCCGGCGCTGAACATCGCCGTCGGCAACCGGGGGCTGTTTTTGGCCGTGGGACCGAACGCCGAATCGGAGCTCAAACGGGCGATGGCGCTGAAACCGGCGGAGACCGGCGCGTTCGACACCAAGGTGAACATGGCGAAAGGGAAAGAATTGGTCGTTGCGGCGGGCGGGAACCTGCGCGATTTCGATCGCATCCCCGTGGGGGATCGACTGGTTTCGCTGTACGCGCTGGATGTCCGCGGCGGTACGGATTTCAAAGTGCGATTCGCCAGCGGTCAAATGCTGATGATGTGGATGGGAATGGGCTTCCGATAATCGCCGAGCGGCCCTTTCAACGCCGGACTTCCAACAAGTTGATGATCCGCCGGCCTTCGGCGGACGAGCGCAGCGATTCTTGCGCGAGCTGCTTGGCGTAATACGACGACACGCGGCCGCGCAGGATGATCGACTCTTTGGTGACTTGGACGCGGATCAACCGCAGTTCCGAGTTCGACGACTTCGACAAGACAGTTCCCGCGTCCGGAAGGCTGAGTAGTTCCGTGCTCATGGCAATCTCCTAGCGATGGCGAATGACATACGCTGGGTTGGAGGGCCGAGATCACCGCGGGGAGAGTTCCCGGGGTAGTGAACAGAGCGTTGCAGGAATCGTGCGGTGAAAGGGTCGATTCCGTCCGAGTTCCACGATTCTGCGGCCGATTCCGTTCCGCTGAAGACCATGCTAAGGCGGGGTTGTCCCAATTGCAACAAGTATTTTGTCCGGGGTTATCTTGGGCTGGCGATCCCACCGGATTCCGCTGGGGCTGTCGCTTTTGCTCGCTCTGCTTGCGGTGCCGGTTTTCCTGCGCATGCCGCTTTGGTGCGATGTCACACTCTACGATGTCGCGGCGCGGACCATCCTCTCGGGCGGCGTCCACTACCGCGATGTCTTCGACACCAACACCCCCGGGTACGTCTGGTGCCTGACCGTGCTGCGGGCGACGTTGGGCACGAGCACCATCGCGGTCCGCGCCTTCGACCTCGCCATCTTCGCCGGGGTGGTCTTCCTGCTCGACCGCTTGGCGAAGCTCGGCGGGGGAAGTCGGGCATCGCGGTGGTGGGCCATCGCCGGC
>JAYTBD010000381.1:0-4497 GCA_043737155.1 Fimbriiglobus sp.
TCGCGGACGTCGGCACCGGCGCTCATGGGGGCTTACCGCTGGGTGAGGTACTCTTCGATGCGCTCGGCTTTGCGGAGCAGGTACGGCAGATAGAGTCCCGAGTTTTCGAGGAACTGTTCGAGCACCTTCATGGTGTCCTCGAATTCCTGGCGGAACTTGTCGTGTTCCTGATCGCGCCAAGTGTCGGCGAGCGCGAGCAGCTGCGCGTGCAGGCCGGCCACGTTCACCTGCAAATCGGTGTTGAAGCGCTTGAGGCTGGCGGCGAAGCGACGCAGCTCGGCCGGATCGACGACGGCTTGGGCCACGGTGAATCCCCGGAGTCGCGTACGGTACCCTAGAAGTATAACCGTCGCCGGGCGGATGTGTCGATGGAGTCGTCGGAGAAGGGTGTTCCTGTCGCCTTCGGCAAGCCATGCAGGGCACCCACGAGGGGTGCCCAGACGATCCGGAGTCGGGAGGCGATGCGATCAGGGGAAGTCACGCCCGTGTTGAATCGAGTCCGAAATCGACCGGGCGGGAGGCTTGGAAAACTTGGCGAAGCGGGGCGGTTGTAGATCCGCCAACAAATAGTCGCACGGATTGTACCGAATCCCTCAAGTGAAAGGTTTACATGCCCCGCCTGCCGCGCCCCAAATCGCCACATCTCCTAAAAGGCCAGAAAACGTGGGCATTCGGCGGATTGATCGGATTTATCCGGCTCTGGCACGGGGGCTGCATTTACTCATTCCGTCGGACACGAACCTCAGAATCAACGGACCGGAGCCTAGCCATGATGAAATACGCCAGCCGCACCGAAGTGCAACTCACCCGCAAGCAAGACGTCGAAGCGATGCTGCGGGACATCGCCTTGGTCCTCCGCCTCAGCCAGCAAGTGAAGGCCAGCATCCTCGCCGATCAGGCCATGCCGACGGGGGGCCGCTTCGCCGAGCAGCAGCCGACGTGCCTGGAGATCCAAGAGATGGCGAACGTCTGATGCCGGCTCAACCCGCCGCGGCGACTACGGCGGTGAGCTTCGCCATACCCGTCTTGGCGACTTCGAGCGGGTCGAGTTTCCAATAGGTTGGATTGAAAAGTTCCAGCGACAGGTAGCCCCGGTAGTCCATTTCCCTCAGCGCCGCGAACACATCCTTGAGCGGGGCGACGCCGTCGCCGGGGTAGACGCGGTCTGCGTCAACGATCTTGCCGCGTTCGAGCTTCGGGTAATCGTTGACGTGGAAGATGCCGATGCTCTTGGCGGCGAGCAGTTTCAAGCCGGCGAAGTCGCTGCCGCCTTTGTAGAGGTGGTATACGTCGGGCAACACCGCCCCGCCGTCGCGGCCGCACTCCATCGCCACGAGCATCGTTTCCCCGAGGCGCGATAGCGACCGCGAGAAACCCCACACTTCGACGATGGGCGTCACGCCGATCTTCTTGCCGATCTCCAATAGCGCCTTGTACCGATCCGCCGCGGTGAGCGGGGCGACCGGGTCGGTGTAGTTCGGATCGTCGCGCCGGCTGGTACCCCCGGTGGCACCCGTCGGCGGCGCGGCGATGTGGCTCCCGCCGATGGCGAGCACTTTGTCCATGTCCCGCTTGGCTTGTTCCAGGCCCTTCTTCCGTCGCTCGGCATCTTCCACGATCCACTCGGCGAACCCGATGGCGTTGGGCACAGTCAACCCCGCGTCGGCGAATCGCTTCTTCAGGTCTGCGAGTGTGCCGCCGCCCTTGGTGAACTCGTCGAGTTCGGCGATCCACGGTTCGATGGCCGAGTACCCGGCTTTCGAAGCGATGCCGATGGATTCGACGATGCCGCGCGACTTGCCCCACTGCCCTTCCGCGGTGCGGATGGTGCTCGTGTTCAAGCAGTATTTGAAGTCGCGCTTCGCGGGTTCTGGCTTCGGCTCGGCCGCGAGCAGAGGAGCTGCGGCGAGTGTTCCGGCGGTCGCGAGCATGGTCCGGCGAGTCGGTTCAACGTTCATGGGGATCTCAAGCAGGTTCAGACAGGATGGACAGGACTTCAAAAAATCATCCTGTCGATCCTGTTCATCCTGTCCAAGATCGTATCGGTCGGTTCGCGACGCTTCGGGAGGAGATCAACGAAACGACCCACGGGCATGATACCCGTGGGCCGGTGAGTTTGCACCCGTCGGGGGGTTACTTGTCGTCTTTCTTCTTCTCGTCTTTCTTGGCCTTCGTGAACCCGTAGACGTGGCTCCCGTTGTCCTTGGTGCTCTTGAAGTCCTTCGGCCGGGCACCTTCCGGGGTCGGGTTGTACGCCAGCGTCATTTTCTCGCCGTCGACCATAAGGATGCCTTTGCTCTTGGCCCCCTTGAAGCCTTCCGGCTCCAAGATTTCGAGTTCGACCGCGAACCGGGCTCATCTTCGGATCGACGCTGTACTTGAACACGAACGTGGCGTCGGGCGTCTTCAGCGTGATCTTGTCCGCGGTGAAGTCGGCCGGTTCCTTGATGGTGGTCACATCGCTTTTCTCGCCCGCTTTCATCCCTTCGCTCACCGTCCATTTGCCCATCACGGCTTTGGCGTCGAAGTCGGCCGGTTTCTTGTCTGCGGGCTTTTTGTCCTCGGCCGAGACGGCCACGGCGGCGATCAGCGCCACCGCCAACGTGCGAATCCACAGCATGTCAAACCCCTTTCGATGCGACGCGAGATATGGCCGAAGTACGGACGCTCCGCATTCGGTAGTGCATGATAGGCAGACGATGTGCCGATGCGACGAATTCAAGAAACCTTCACATCAGTCTTTCGTAGGTCACGCTCTGCGTGACGTGGCGTCACGCAGAGCGTGACCTACAAGAAGTTGATCACACGAACTTCGTCTTGCCTGGCGTCGGACTCGGTGGCACGGGATTCAGACCCCAAGCGTACGCTTCGGGTTGGAGATTCTGTTTCGAATTCAGGATCTCCTTCCACGTCACCTTCTTGCCGGTGTACGCCGCTTCGCGGCCCATGATGCCCATGAGCGTGCTCAGCGCCGAGACTTCGCCGTCGTTGATGACCTTGCCGGCGCGGATCGCCGCGAACAACTCGTTGTGTTCCACTTGGTACATGTCTTGATTTTTCTTCGGGTCGGCCTTCCACAACCCGCCTTCTCCGTTGATCGTGTGCGCCATGATCTGCGCGCTCCCCTTGGTGCCGATGACGTGATCCGCCACTTCGCTGTGGCAACCGCTGACCTGCCGGCACTGGCTGAACACCTTGGCCCCGCTCGCGTACTCGTACACCACCGTGAAGTGATCCCACACGTTGCCGTACTTCTTTTCGGTGCGCGTCTGCCGACCGCCCATGCCCTGGGCCGACACCGGCAATTCGCCGTTGAGCACCCACGCGGCTTTATCGATGCTGTGGATGTGCTGCTCGATCATGAAGTCGCCCGAGAGCCAGGTGAAGTAGTACCAATTGCGGAGTTGGTACTCCATCTCGGACCACTTGGGCTCGTCGCCGCGGAACCAGAGGTCGCCCGTCAGGTACGTCGTGTGGATCGCCTGCACGGCGCCGATCTGCCCGTCGTGGATGCGCTTCACGGTCTCGCGCTTGCTCGGCTCGTAGCGGTAGCAGAATCCGGAGACGAGGTTCAGCTTCTTCTCCTCGGCGACCTTGACGCTCTCGAGCACCGACCGCACCCCGGTGGCGTCGGTGGCGTGCGGCTTCTCCATGAAGATGTGCTTGCCCTTCTCCACGGCGTAGGCGAGGTGCTGCGGGCGGAAGCCGGGCGTGCTGACGAGCAGAACGACATCGACATCGGTATCGATCAGTTGCTTGTAGCCGTCGAACCCGGAGAAGCGCCGCTCGCCGGGCACGTCGATGCGGTCGGCGTACTCGGACTCTTTGAGTTCCGCGAGCTTCTTGTCGATGCGATCCGGGAAGACATCGCACAAAGCGACGAGCTTGGTGTTCTTATCCGCCGCCAATGCGTTGATCGCCGCGGAGCCGCCGCGCCCGCCGCAGCCGACGAGCCCGACCTTGAGGAGGTTGTTCCCCGCCGCGTGGACATTCGGGGCGCCGAGGATCACTCCGCCCGCCGTAGCAGCCGCGGAAGTTTGTAGAAAGGTCCGACGGGAGGGGCTGATCATGGACGGGCTCCGAAGAGAGTCGCGGGGCGGAAAGAAGAGTGTACCCGATGACGGGACGATTGCAAAGCACTGGCCCGTCATCGGGGTTTCCCCGCGACCTCCGCCAAGATCAGTTCCAACCGGGCGAAGTCGGCCGGTTTGACCAAGTGGTGGTCGAACCCCGCATCGCGCGAGACCTGCCGGTCGGACTCCTGCCCGTACCCGGTCAGGGCGACCAACACGACGCCCTTGTGCGCGGGCTGCATTCGGATGCGCTTGGCGACTTCGTAGCCGTCGATCCCCGGCAAGCCGATGTCGAGCAGCACCACATCGGGGCGATAGTCCAGCAGCCTTTCCAATGCGTTCGGGCCATCGTGGGCCGTCCGGACATTGTGCCCCGACGCCTCCAGCAGCATCGCCAAGCTCTCGACCGAATCCTCGTTGTCGT
>JAYTBD010000382.1:0-1745 GCA_043737155.1 Fimbriiglobus sp.
CCCCGCCTTCGCCGCGGCGGAGCCGGGTTCGATGGCCGCGACCACGGAGCGCGGGTCGCCCGGCGCATCGAAGGAGTTCTCCCGGCCGATAAATACCCGGGGCTTCAGCGTGAACCCGGTCGAGGTCTGCAACCCGCGGACTTGCGGTAGGCGGTCATTCGGATAGGCGGGTCGCACGACTTGATCGCGCGAGTGCGCCGACAGCAGCGGGAACTCGCCGAAGCTTGGGGGCAGCGGGACGGTCTGCGTCTCGGGGCAAGCGACTTGGCCCCAGCAGCAACCGTTGAGGTAGCAGCCGATGCGGCCGGCGGCCAAACCGATGGCCAGCAGCGGGGCGAGCGCGTCGGCGAGCCGGGCCGTGGAGATATTGAACCGGCGCAGGACGACCCGGTAGAAGACGAGATAGCCGAGCACGCCGCCGATGATCGAGCCGTAGAAGACGATGCCGCCGTTCCAAATCTGCACGAATGCCTTGGCGAGGCCCCACGCCGATTTGTCCGGGAACTGGTCGTAGTACTGCCACATGTACACGAGGCGGGCGCCGGCGATCCCCGTGAGGAATAGCACGATGGCCAAGTCTTGGACCTTCTCCTTCGGCATCCCGATGGCGGTGATGCGCTTGGGCCCCCAGAGCATCGCCGTGATGACGAAGACGAGGAACAGCATCGCCCCGAAGCCGTACAGCGGCACGCCGTCGGGCGGGAAGAACGACGCCGTGAACGGGATGTGGAAGAGGACTTGTTGCATAGTTCGGTGCGCCGCGGTTGGAAGGACTCAGTGGTTGTAACGATTGCGGCCGGTCTGGTAAACTGAACCTTCCCTCGCCGTCCCACCCCGGAGTGTCCCGTGCGTTTCTCCCTCGCCTCGCTCATCGCGGTCGCGTTCGCATTCGGCCTGACCGCCGCCCCAATTCCGAAGGGGAAAGTCAAAGACGAGGATGCCATCGTGGGCGTCTGGCAGGTCGAGAAGCTCGACTTCGGCCCCGGTGCGCCCCCGCGCCCGTTGGATGTCACCCAAATGAAATTCGAGTTCAAAGCCGACGGCAAGACGGCGATGACCATGGGCGAGATGCCCGCGAAGGAGGGCGAATACAAACTCGATCCCGCCGCCAAGGTGAAAACCATCGACTTGACCCAGGATGACCGGCTCGCGCCGGGGATTTACGAACTCGATGGCGACACTCTGAAAATGTGCATCGCCGAGGGACAGAACGCCGCCCGACCGGCGGAGATGAAACCCGATGGGATGCGGGTCGCTGTGGTCACCCTCAAACCCATCAAGGAAGTGAAGAAGGACAAGTGAAAGCCCGCTTACCGATGGTTCGCATTCACGCTCGGCGAATGGCAACGACGCCCCGACGCTTTTCTCTCCGCGAAAAGCGACACTTTCATCCGCCGACATAGACACCCGTCCGTCCTGCGCTTAATCTAATTCACTCTGCAAATCGGCACCCGGATGGATTCCGCACCATGGCTACGGAACAGGCGACGACGGCGGCACCGCCGGTTTGGACGGTCCGCACCCTCCTCCATTGGACCACTCAATTCTTGGGCAAAAAGGGAATCGAAGCGCCCTCGCTGGAAGCCCGGTTGCTCTTAGCCCACGTGCTGAATTGCAAGCCGATCGAAGTGCTCGTGCGCTCCTTCTACGAACCGACCGACGACGAGCGGACGCGCTACCGCGAATTGATCCAGCGCCGCGTGCAGGGCTGGCCGGTGGCCTACCTCGTCGGCAGCAAAGACTTC
>JAYTBD010000383.1:0-1738 GCA_043737155.1 Fimbriiglobus sp.
GTGAACAACTACATCGAAACGCACGACGTGAAGGTGAAGGGATTAAAGATCACCGCCGATGATATACGCGAAGGGGTCGTGGCGATCCTGTCGGTGTTCGTGCAGAACCCGGAGTTCGAAGGGCAGACCAAGCAGCGGCTCAACAACGGCGAGACTGAAGCCAAGGTCGATAATTTCGTCCGCACCTCGTTGGAGACGTGGCTCAATTCCAACGGCTCCGCCGCGGACGCCATCGTCGGTCGGATCGTGCTGGCGGCGAAAGCGCGCGAAGCGTCCCGCGCCGCCGTGGAGATCACCCGCAAGTCGGTCAGCAACACGCGCCGGCTGAGTCTGCCGGGCAAGCTCGCGGATTGCAAATCGGCCGACCTCGGGCATACCGAGTTGTTCATCGTCGAAGGCGATTCCGCCGGCGGCTCCGCGAAGCAAGGGCGCAACAATGCCACGCAAGCGGTCCTCCCGCTGCGCGGAAAGATCCTCAACGGCGAAGACTTGACGACGCTCGAGGTGCTGAAGAATGCGGAACTCGCCGACTTGACCAACGCCATCGGCACCGGCGCCGGGGACCGGTTCAACTACGCCGGGTTGCGCTACGGCAAGATCATCCTGCTCATGGACGCCGACGCCGACGGTTACCACATTTGCACGCTGCTGCTCGATTTCTTCTTCCGGCACATGCCCGAGCTGATCCGCAAGGGGCACATCTTCATCGCCCAGCCGCCGCTGTACCGGCTCGACATCGGCAAGGAAACGCACTGGGCGAAGGACGACGAGCACAAAGAGGAGATCATTCAAGGTCTGCGGAGCAATGCGAAAGTCGATATCACCCGGTTCAAAGGACTCGGCGAAATGCCGGCTCGGGTGCTGGCTCAAACGACGCTCGACGTGAAGACGCGCACGGTTCTGAAAGTCGAAATCGAATCGAACTTGGAAGCGCATGACGCCTTCCGCGATCTGATGGGCAACGACGCCGCACCGCGCTATCAGTTCATCATGGAGAAGGCCGACCAGACCGTGGCAGAAGATTTGGATCTGTAAAGCGGCGTGTCAATCCAGCATTTCCACCGTCGGCTGCACGGCGGTCTTTGCAATCAGCGCCGGCCAGTATGCGAACACTTCGCGGACGATCGGCCGACCGGTTGTGTAGCCCGTGGTCCCGGCGAACCCGGACGTGACCAACGGGGCGAACTCCTTGGCGAAGCGCTCGACGTTCGCTCTGTTTCCGTCGCGCACCGCGACGCGGAGGACGACCTCGGGCGGGTCGGTGGTCGGTGTGACCCCGGGCACGCAATCCCCGCTTCCGAGCGCTTCGATGTGCGAATACTCGAATACAAAGCCCGCTCGACGCAATCGATCCAACAAAATCTCGCCGCTCCGCTTTGCTTTCCACGCCGCGTTCGGGCCGTGGATCACGAGCATGCCCGCCGCGGTGAACCCATCGCGGTAAGCGACTGAGACCTTGTACGCATCGCTGGAGGGGTGCCCCTTCACGCCACGGCACTCGACCACATCCACCTCGGATTGGGCGAATCTTGGCGACGTGAAGTCGGCGACGACATCGGGTGTGAAATAGCGCGCGGGGTCGGCGACCTCGTACAGCAGTTGCTCGGCGACGGTTTCCAAATTCACGCGTCCGCCGGTGCCCTCCGGCTTGGTCAAGTAGAAACTGCCATCCTCGGAGATGTCCGCGATCGGATAACCCACCGTTTCGAGATGAGTCGATTCGTCCGCGTTCATCCAC
>JAYTBD010000384.1:0-1738 GCA_043737155.1 Fimbriiglobus sp.
CCGGGGTAATCGAGGCCGGCGCTGACCGAATGCACGTCCGCCGTTTGGCCGTCGTCGTCCTGGAGAACGTAGGTAAAAGTGCCGTGGAGCACGCCGTGGTGACCCCAGCTCAGGGTCGCCGCGTGACCGCCGAGCTTCGGGCCGTGCCCGCCCGCTTCGACGCCGACCAACTCGACTTCGGGGTGATTCACAAACGGATAAAACATCCCCGCCGCGTTGCTGCCGCCGCCGACGCAAGCCACCACCACGTCGGGCAAGCGCCCGAGTTGCGCGCGGCTCTGGACCTTGGTTTCTTCGCCGATCACGGATTGAAAATCCCGGACCATCATCGGGAACGGGTGCGGCCCGATGACGCTGCCGATGATGTAGTGCGTGTCTTCGACGCTGCTCATCCACTCGCGCATGGCCTCGTTCACGGCGTCGCGCAGGGTGCAACTGCCGCTGGTCACGGGGAAGACTTCGGTGCCCATCGCCTTCATGCGGAAGACGTTCAACTCCTGTCGGCGGATGTCCTCGGTGCCCATGTAGACCCGGCACGGCAGGCCGAACAGCGCCGCGGCCGTGGCGGTGGCGACGCCGTGCATCCCCGCGCCCGTCTCGGCGATGACGCGCGTCTTGCCCATGCGCCGGCAGAGCATCGCCTGGCCGACGGCGTTGTTGATCTTGTGGGCGCCGGTGTGGTTGAGGTCCTCGCGCTTCAAGTAGATCCGCGCGCCGCCGGCTTCCTTCGTGAGTCGTTCGGCGAAGTACAACCGCGAGGGCCGGCCGACGAAGTCGTTCAGGATACGGTGGAATTCGTCGCGGAACTCGGGGTCGAGCCGGGCATCGCGGTAGGCCGCGTCGAGCTGGTCGAGCGCGAACATCAGCGTTTCGGGGACGTACCGCCCGCCGAAGGGTCCGAAGCGACCGCGGGCATCGGGGACGGCGGACACGGCGGGTTCGAGGATGGCGGGCATATTGGGACCGTCGGGAAGGTAGTGTTGGAAAGGTATTGTAGGGCGAGCGCTCGCCGCTGATCTTCAATAAACTGTACCCACCTCCCCAGTTTAATCGGGCCGTTCGCGATGTCTCCACTCCCCGAAACGATTCTGCAATTCGGCTCCGGCCGATTCCTGCGCGCCTTCGCCGATCTGTTCCTCTCGCAGGCGAATGCCGAAGGGCAAGCCATCGGCAAGATCGTCGTGGTGCAATCGACGGGCGACGGCCGGGCCGGCGGGTTGAACGCCCAAGGCGGTAAGTACCACGTCGTCGTGCGCGGCTTCGAAAACGGGGAAGTGGTCGACCGCGTGGAAGTCTGCGATAGCATCGGCCGGGCGCTGCACGCGGGGACGCAATGGGACGAAGTATTGAAGGTGGCGCGGTCGCCGGAGTTGCACACGATCCTGTCGAACACCACCGAGGCCGGGTACAAGCTCGACGATGACCTGCCAACGGACGCGGTGCCGAAGTCATTCCCGGCGAAGCTGCTCGCCGTGCTGCGGGCGCGCTTCGGTGCCGGACTGCCCGCGCCGACGGTGATCCCGTGCGAACTCATCGAAGGGAACGCAGGGATATTGAAACAGGTTGTGATCGATCTTGCGGCGGTGTGGAACGAGCCGGCGCCGTTCCGCGAATGGTTGTTGAATGTGCCGTTCTTGCACACGCTTGTGGACCGCATTGTGACGGGAACCCCGACCGACCACCCGCTGCTGGCGACCGATCCCATGGTCATCGTCGCCGAGCCGTTCGCATTTTGGGC
>JAYTBD010000385.1:0-4464 GCA_043737155.1 Fimbriiglobus sp.
CGCCGCCGGGTGAGGCCGGGAATGCCCGTCTCGACCGCGACCGGTTTGGCTTGTTCGAGGGCCTTCATGTTCGCCGGAGCGCTCGGGGGTTGGCAGTTGTGGCAACTGCGGCTCCTAGCATTTAGAACGTGTCCGGGGGTCGGACAAATCAATCCGCGGAGAATCGGGGATCGGGGTTCGGGTATCGGGTTTCGGAGATATCGATTGGCCGATACCCGGACCCCGATCCCCGATACCCGCCGGACGACGCTTGCCATTCGACCGCCGATCCCTTTAATCGATCACTCTGGACGGGTTCGCCAGGCGGGTTGTCCGCCGGGCGACGAAGAGGGAAGCCGGTGAGAATCCGGCGCAGGGCCGCTGCTGTATTCGGTCAGGGTTCGGGGAATCACCGCCACTGCGACTTCGCTCGCGGGAAGGCCCCTCGGATCCGCTACGAGCCGTAAGTCAGAAGACCTGCCCGTCCGGTTCGTGTTCGGTGCCTCGGCTCCAGGCGACCGGCAGGCAGTCTCATCCCCGAGTCGGCGCGTGCGCGCCGGCCCTGCCCGCCCGTGCGTCGGACTCCGCCGCGGCACCCCTCTTCGCCCGTCCCGGCGACTGGAGTGCCCATGTTTTCGCGTCGTTTCCGTCCCGCCTTTACCCTGATCGAACTGCTGGTGGTCATCGCCATCATCGCGGTGCTCATCGGCCTGCTGCTGCCCGCCGTGCAGAAAGTCCGCGCCGCCGCCGCGCGGTTGAAGTGCCAGAACAGTTTGAAGCAACTCGGATTGGCGCTGCACAATCACGCCGACACCAACGGCGGCAAGTTCACCGTATCGAGCATGAAATCGACCCCGGCGATGACCTTCACCGACTTGTTCTGGTTCGGGAAAATCACAAACAACGCCTCGATCCCGCGCGTGATGGACTCGCACCTCGGCATCCTCGCGCCGTACCTCGAAGGGAACAAGTCCATCGTGCAGTGCCCGGACTTCAGCCCGGAGCGTTTCGCGCTCCGCTTCGACAAGCCCGTGGCGAGCTACGCCTACAACGACAACTTCAGCGCGTGGGATGTGGCCGGGGATACGATCGTCAACGTGAGCAACCGCCGCGGGACTTCGGCGACCATCGCGTTCGCCGACTCCGCGAATGTGCCCTTCGGGGCGCCCTTCGATAAACTCCAAGAGAATTGGTACCTGTCGTCGCCGTCCCAAGGTTTCCCGAACGTCCACTTCCGCCACACGGGCATCGCCAATGTCGCCTTCGCCGACGGTCACGTCGAGACGCGGACCCCGACGATCAACGGTGCCCCGTCGTGGGAGAATCCACTGGCGACGGAGCTGCGGAAGAAGGAACTGGTTTGGGACATCGGCAGCGACGATGCCCTGTTCGGACGGGATTGACGGAGACGGCGGATGGGTGAAATCCGATACGCGCTCGAACCCGACTTGGCACCCGAGGAATTCCTCGGGCTGCTCGTGCGCTCCACCCTCGCGGAGCGCCGGCCGGTGGACGAACCGGAGACGATCCGCGCTATGCTCCGCAACGCGGACGTCATCGTCACGGCGTGGATCGAAGAATATCTCGTCGGCGTGTCGCGCGCCATCACCGACTTCGCCTACTGCACCTATCTTTCCGATTTGGCCGTCGATGCGGAGTTCCAGCGCCGCGGGATCGGGAAAGAATTGATCCGCCGCACCCACGCTGCGGCCGGTCTGCACACCCACCTCATTTTGTTGGCCGCACCTTTGGCCGGAGAGTATTATCCGCGCATCGGAATGAACCCGCACGACTCCTGTTGGACGACACCTCGCATACCCCCCACGGCGTGATCCGCATTGGCACCCGAATTGCATTTGGGACGCCAGTCTTGAACCGATAGTCCTATCAGGAGTCCACAATGCTCTGGAGCAATCAAACGCAATCGGCGCGGATGTCGGTCATCTATATTACCGCCGGAGCGCTCATCGATGTTTGGACGGCGGTGTACTACTTTTTGATCCTCCGGCCCGATGCCAATCGCAATTCCGACGGCGGCGTTGGCGACTCAAGCATGTTTTGGGTTGTCGGCTTCTTCCTGACCGGCTTGGCCTTGCTGGTCATCGGCCTGCTGGTCGGGCGGATCGGGCAAGCCGCCGGCAAAGCGGAAGTCGCGCCTGCGACAACGACACCAGTGAATCCCGATGGGGCGAGTGTCCCTGTTCCACAAGTCGTAAATACAGTACGTCAACCGGTCAACCCCGCCCCGGTTCAATCGGCCGCACCTGTCGCTTGAGGATTTTCAGAGCCGCGAGCGTGAGCTGCGCTTTGATACAAAACGCAGCTCACGCTCGCGGCTCTGAAAGAAGGTAATCGCATTCCGGACAGGACTCATCACACTCCGCGTGTAGGTCCGGAATTGCGCAGCCGCTCGCGTTGCAATCGGCACCCGCTTTCCCATGAGAGTCCGCTTACACTTACAAATCACGTCGTGGGAGCCATCATGGAACGCCGCACATTTCTTCAAACCGTCTCTGCGGCAGTCGGCACAGTCGCCCTCGCCCATTCCCGGGGCATTGCTCAGTTGCGGGCGGATCCCGCGGACGAAATCGTCCGCGATGGTATGCGTTTCCGCAAGCTCGGTAAGACCGGGGTGGAGGTCTCCTGCATCGGCGTCGGCGGATATCACCTCGGACTCACGAAGGACGAAGACGAGGCGATCAAGATCGTCCGGACCGCTCTCGACGCCGGCGTCAACTTCATGGACAACTGCTGGGATTACCACGACGGCCTCAGCGAACTGCGGATGGGCAAAGCGCTCAAAGACGGGTACCGCAAGAAAGCGTTCCTGATGACGAAGATCGACGGGCGGACCAAGCAAATGGCCGCGAAGCAGATCGATCAATGCCTGCTCCGCTTGCGGACCGATACCATCGATCTTTTGCAGCATCACGAGATGATCCGCATGGAGGACGCCGACCGCGTTTTCGGCGAGGGCGGTGCGCAGGAGGCGGTCGAAGCGGCGAAGAAACTGGGCAAGATCCGCTTCGTCGGCTTCACCGGGCACAAGGATCCGCTGGTCCACTTACGGACACTCGAAGTCGCGAAAGAAAACGGCTTCCGCTTCGACGCGGTGCAATTGCCGCTCAACCTCCTCGACGCGCATTTCCGGAGCTTTGAAAAAGCCGTGCTGCCCGAACTCGTCAAAGAGCAGATCGGCGTACTCGGCATGAAAGCGCTCGCCAGCGGCGCGATTGCGGATTCCAAAACCGCGACCGCGGAGGAATGCCTGAACTACGCCCTCACGTTGCCGACGTCGGTGGTCATCACCGGCATGGAAAGCATGGAGCGTCTCGAGCAAGCGTTGAAGGTGGCCAAGGAATTCAAACCGCTCACGGCCGAGGAAGTCAAAGTCCTCCTCGCGAAGTCTCTCAAAGCCGCCGCCAAGGGCCAGCATGAGAAATTCAAGACCGGGACCAAGCACGACAGCACGGCCAGTCACCCGGAGTGGCTCGGTTGAACCCCGCTGAGAATCAGCATCAACTCGTCGATACTCTCGGATCGTTTGATCGCGTCGAAGTCCCGAAAAGTACCGAATCGCGCCGCCAAGCTCAACCACTGTTTCAATCGCCTCAGGATTCGACCCGAACTCGATTCGAGTCCGGATCGCGCTATCAGCCGTTCCATCAGCGCGGACCATTCGACGGCAACCGCATCGACGGACTCGACGAGTCCGAGTTCCGCGGCGACCCGATTCGCCAACGTCGGATTCGCCAACGCTCCGCGACCCAGCATGAAGTGCATGCACCCCGTGTCGTCCCGGCAGCGGCGGAAATCATCGATGGTCCAAATATCGCCGTTGGCCACGACCGGGATCTTCAGCATCTCGCGCACCCGTCCGATGGGCGACCAGTGGATCGGCGGGGCGTACCCCGCTTCGCGCGTCCGACCGTGGATCGTGATCCACGCCGCGCCCCCTTCCGCCGCCATCGCCGCGTTCTCGTCGATCGCATCGAGCGTGTCCCACCCGAGCCGCAACTTCGCGGACACCGGGGTGTCAGCGGGCACCGCCGCGCGGACGGCGGCGACGATCTCACGGATGCGCCGCGGGTATTTCAAGAGTGTCGCGCCGCCGTCGTGCCGGTTCACCGTCTTCGCGGGGCAACCGAAGTTGATGTCGATGCCGCCGGCACCGAGTTCGCAGGCGACGACCGCGGCCCGCGCCATCCGCTCCGCGTTGCCGCCGAGCAGTTGGACTTGGACCGGCATCCCCGACGGCGTCCGACTGCCGGAATTCAGTTCGGGGATATGTTTGAGGAAAACGTGGTCCGGCGGCACCGTTTGGGCGACTCGCAAAAACTCGGATACGGCGAATGTGAACGCGCCCGACTCCCCCTGCACCGCCCGCATCGGCGCGTCGGTCACCCCTTCCATCGGGGCGAGAATCAACGCGGGGGTGTTCGGCGAGAGCATGGTTTCACGATAGCGATCCGGTCGCAGTTGCAC
>JAYTBD010000386.1:0-1728 GCA_043737155.1 Fimbriiglobus sp.
CCGCCGATAATTCCCCTCCGGCGCCCGCCCTCGTAGCTCAGGGGATAGAGCATCGATTTCCTAAATCGGTGGTCGCAAGTTCGAATCTTGCCGGGGGCATCCGCTTGTACCGGTCGAGAACGCGTGGATCGACCGATACTGTCCCGCGGGGCACGCAGCGGTAGATCGACACCATGGACGCGCATACCTTCGACCTGCTCGAATTCGACAAAGTCCGCGACATCGTCGCGGGCTACGCCGCCTCGCCCCTCGGCCGCGAACTCGTCCGGGGCATCGAACCGCTGGCAACCCTCGACGCCGCGCGGGCGGAGATCGGCCTCGTCTCCGAAATGGTCCTCTCGCTCGAACTCGAACAGGCACCTCCGCTCGGGGGTCTCCACGATGTCCGGCTCGTCGTCCGCCGCGCCGCTATCGGCACTATGCTCGGCGCGGAGCAACTGCTCGAAGTCTCCGAAACGCTCGCCTGCACCGGGGCCATTTATCGGTATCGGATGCGGCTCGACGAACGCCTCCACGGACTCATCGACCTGCTCTCGGGCATCGAAGACCTCGGCCCCGTCGCCCGCACCATCGGCGGCTGCATCGACGGTCGCGGACACATACTCGACTTGGCCAGCCGGGAACTCGCCGCCGTCCGGCAGAAGCTCTTCGAACTCGACGAGAAGGTGAAAAGCGAAATCAAACGTCTGCTGCGCGACCCGGAATTGCGGAAGGTACTGAGCTACCCGAACGCCACGATGAACGGCGATCACTACGTCCTGCCGGTGTCGGTGAACCACCGGCACAAGGTTCCGGGTATGGTGCATCGCGTCAGCAGTACGGGCGAGACCGTCTTCATCGAACCGGCGTCGATCGCGAACTTGAGCGCCGAGCGGATCACGCTGAAAGGGGAAGAGGACCGCGAGGTCAAACGCATCCTCCGCCGACTGAGCGCCGAAGTCGGCCGCGTGGCCAAGCCGTTGATTTACGCGCTCGAAGCGATCGCGAAGCTCGACTTCATCACGGCCAAGGCCCGGCACAGCCGCGAGTTTTCGATGACCGCAGCCGAGGTGAACGGCGAGGGCAAACTTTGGCTCCGCGCCGCCCGCCACCCGATCCTCGAAAACCTGTTTCGCATCGAAGCCAAGACGAACCCGGTACCGCGGTCCGTCGTGCCAATCGACGTTCGACTCGGGGTCGGTTTCAATCTGCTCATCATCACGGGGCCGAACACCGGCGGGAAGACGGTCACCCTCAAAACGACGGGCTTGCTGGCGATGATGGCCCTGAGCGGGATGCATATCCCCGCGGAGGCCGGGAGTACGGTGCCTTTGTTCGACGACATCTTCGCGGATATCGGCGACGAGCAGAGCTTGGAACAATCGCTGAGCACGTTCAGCTCGCACATCTCGCGGATCGCGGCGATCCTCTCGAAGGCCGGGGATCGCAGCCTCGTGCTCTTCGACGAACTCGGGGCGGGCACCGATCCGACCGAAGGGGCCGCGCTCGGGCGGGCCATCCTCGACGAACTGGATATGCTCGGCTGCCGGGCGATTGTGACGACGCACTTGGGCGACTTGAAGACGTACGCGTTCCACAACGAGCGGGCCGAGAACGGGGCCGTGGAGTTCAGCATCGAAACGCTGCGACCGACGTACCGCTTGCAGATCGGCCAGTTCGGCATGAGCAACGCGCTGCAAATCGCCAAGCGGTTGAAGCTGCCGAAGGAGTTGCTGAAGCGCGCCCGCC